>JAEHDI010000150.1 GCA_016880505.1 Bryobacterales bacterium
CGAAGGGCTGCGGCCGGGCGACCAGGTGATTCTTTCGGACATGTCGGCGTGGGACGCGCACGACAGGGTGCGGTTGAATTAAGCAGCCGGCAGGAAAGCTGAGACATTGCAATGAATTCCATGGACACGCAATTGATCAAACTCGAGGGAGTAACGAAGGTCTTTCTGACCGATGAAGTCGAGACGCACGCGCTGGCAGGTGTGCACCTGGAGATCCGGAAGGGCGAGTACGTGTCGATCGCCGGCCCGTCTGGGTGTGGCAAGTCGACGCTGCTGTCGATTCTCGGCCTGCTCGACACACCGACCGACGGACGTTACTGGCTGAACGATCGGCCGGTGGAAAGCCTGAAGCCGGCCGAGCGCGCGCGCATCCGGAACAGGGAGATCGGCTTCATTTTCCAGGCATTCAACCTGATCGGCGACCTGACGGTGTACGAAAACGTCGAACTGCCGCTGACATACCGCGGAATGAGGGCCAGCGACCGGAAGCGGAATGTACAAGAGGCGCTGGAGAAGGTCGGGATGTCGCATCGGACGAAACACTATCCCGCGCAACTGTCGGGTGGCCAGCAGCAGCGGGTGGCCGTGGCGCGTGCGCTGGCGGGCGGGCCGTCCATCCTCCTGGCGGACGAGCCGACGGGGAACCTCGACTCAGCGAACGGACAGGCGGTGATGGACCTGCTGAGCGACTTGCACAGGCAAGGTGCAACGATCTGCATGGTGACCCACGACCCGCGCTACGCACTGTGCGCGGACCGGTCGGTACACCTGTTCGACGGCCGCGTGGTGGAAGAGAGCGTCGAGGCGGGTAGGTAGCGGCTCGTCAGGCTTCTACTGCCGATAAGGCTCAATGAATCGCGAGACGCGGCACGCCGTGCGGGCATTGGCTAAGAGTCCAGGTTTCAGCGCAGCCGTTGTGCTTACGCTTTCCCTGGGGATTGGCGCCAACACGGCGGTCTTCAGCGTGGTGAACGCCATCCTTCTTCGCCCGCTTCCCTTTGAGGACCCCGAAAGGCTCGCTCTCGTCCACGAGTCCCGCCCAAGGATCGGTTCCGAGAGGTCGTCCTCGTCGGAGGCGAACTACTTTGGCTGGCGTGAGCGATGCCGCTCGCTCGAACGGATCAGCGCCTTCAACCTCCATTTCTTCACGCTGACCGGAGTGGAGAGTCCCGAAGAGATTCAGGGCGCGATCGTGTCGGCGGACTTCTTCCCGCTGCTCGGCGTGAAGCCGTACGCGGGAAGAACGTTCTCGGCGGACGAGGACCGGCCCGGTAACAACCAGGTTGTGCTCCTGAGTTACGAGCTCTGGCAGAGGCAGTTCGGGTCAGACCCGGGAGTCATCGGGCGGAAGCTTATTCTCAACGAGAAGAGCTTCTCAGTGATTGGGATCATGCCGCCCCGCTTCTCGTTTCCACCTGTCGGGCAGGCGGGGTTGTGGGCGCCCATCTCCCTCGATGCTTCGCCGCCGGAGCAGTTTGCCGGGCGCTGGTACCTCCGCGTGCTCGCGCGACTGAAACCTGGGGTAACGTTTGAGAAGGCGCAGGCGGAGCTGAGCGCGGTGTCGTCCGGGCTTGAGCACCAGTATCCCGAAGCGAACGCGGGCTTCCGTGCGCATCTGGCATACCTTCACGGGGAACTCGTGCGGAGCGTGCGCACATCCGTGCTGTTGTTGTGGGGTGCGGTGGGCTTCGTCTTACTGATCGCCTGCGCGAATGTCGCCAACCTGCTACTGGCGCGGGCGGCTCAACGCAAGAGGGAGATTGCCATTCGCATCGCCTTAGGCGCAGGTCCCTGGCATAGGGTGAGTCAACTACTCTCCGAAACCGTTGTTCTCGCCCTTTCGGGCGGCGCGATTGGCGTGTTGTTCGCCTGGTGGGGCGTGGACCTCCTCACCCGGTTGGGTCTGGACGCCGTACCAAGCTCCAGCGAAATCGGCGTGGACGTGAGGGTCCTCGTCTTCACACTGGGTATCTCCCTGATCACCGGAGTCATTCTTGCCTTGTTTCCCGCCTGGAACGCAAGGAAACCGGATATTCAGGATGCTCTAAGAGAGGGCGGATCGAGGAGTCGAAATGAGAGCGGTCTGAGCCGGGCGCGGTGGATTCTGATCGTTTCCGAATTGGCTCTTTCCCTGGTGTTGTTGACCGGGGCCGGACTGATGTTGGAGAGCCTGCGGCGATTGTCCGCGACAGACCCGGGATTCGAAACCGGCAACATCCTCACGATGAGCCTGTCCCATCCGCGCGCCAGGTTCGGGCCGCTCGAAAGGAGGGCAGACTTCTTTGCGCAGCTTCTTGACCGCATCGAACAGATGCCCGGAGTCCGGGCCGCCGGTGCGGTGAATGCTCTTCCTTTGAGCGGGCGCGACTCGTCAAGCAGTTTCGTCATTGAAGGCAGACCCGCACAGCCGCACGGCCGATTCATTTCGGCGCAGATCCGTATCATTACATCCGGCTACCTTCGTGCGATGGGCATTCCGGTGGTCGCCGGCCGCGGCTTCACTCGCTCAGATGCGGCTAGCGCACCCAGGGTCGCCATCATCAACCGGGCAATGTCCCGCTGGCAGTTTCGGGGTGAGAATCCGTTGGGCCGGCGGCTGGCCTTTGACACCAGCGGTCCGTTCCTGGAGATCGTAGGCGTCGTCGGCGATGTGCGGCACGAGCGTCTCAACGTCGAACCCGTGCCGGAGATCTATCTACCGCACGCTCAGTCGCCACTCGCCTCGATGATGCTTGCGGTGAGGACGACGGGGAACCCAAGTACGCTAACTCCCGCGATTCGCGGCGAGGTCCACACACTTGATAAGGACCAACCGGTAACGGACGTGGCGACGTTGGATGAACGTCTGGAAAGATCCATTTCGCGTTCGCGTTTCGATGCGGTGGTACTCGGACTCTTCGCCGCGCTGGCGTGCGTGCTGGCCGTCGTCGGCGTCTATGGTCTGGTGAGCTACTCGGTGGCACAGCGGACCTACGAATTCGGGGTGCGTCTCGCCTTAGGCGCGGATAAGCGAGGCGTCGTGTGGGCTGCCCTTCGAGAAGGCTTTGGACTTACAGTCGCCGGAATCGGGATCGGGCTGGTCGGAGCCATTGCGTTGACGAGCGTACTATCCTCGTTGCTCTACTCCGTGAGGCCGCGGGACCCAGTCGTTCTTTCGGCAGCATGCCTGCTCCTTGCGACCACATCCCTGGTGGCGACGTGGCTACCCGCCCGGCGCGCGGCCAAGGTCGATCCGATGAAGGCGTTGCGGTACGAGTGAAAGCGAGGAAGCGATGATTCAACTGAATAATATCGAGAAGCATTACGACGTCGGGCCGAACAAGTTCTTCGTGCTGAGAAGAATCACCATGCGGGTGAAGGAGGGCGAGTTCGTCACCATCATGGGGCCGTCGGGGGCGGGCAAGTCCACGCTGCTGAGCATCGTCGGGATGCTCGACGGCGCGTGGTCCGGCGAGTATCATTTTGTTGACCAGCCGGTGCACGCGCTCAAGCCGAAACAGCGAATCGAGCTGAATAAGAAGTACATCGGCTTCGTGTTCCAGAGCTATCATCTACTGGACGACCTGACAGTGTACGAGAACCTCGACCTGCCACTCTCGTATCGCAACCTGAAGGGTTCCGAGCGTGCAGGGATCGTATGCGACACGCTCGACCGCTTCCAGATTGTAGGGAAGAAAGACCTCTATCCGAGCCAACTTTCCGGCGGCCAGCAACAACTCGTGGCGGTGGCGCGGGCGGTGGTGGCCAAGCCGAAGCTGATTCTTGCGGATGAGCCGACAGGCAACCTCCATTCGGAACAGGCCCAGGAGATCATGGAGCTGTTCAAGAAACTGAACGACGCCGGCACGACGATCGTTCAGGTGACGCACTCGGAACGGAATGCGGCTTACGGGAACCGGACCATCTATTTGGAGGACGGGTGGATCGCAAAGGACCGGCCCTCGGGCTATTGAGCCGGCCGCCTAACGCGTCCGATCCTCTGGCCTACACTGAAGGACTAGCTTGATGAAACCCTCCGACGCAGTCACGCCGCGCATTCTGGTAGCAGACGATCAGCCCGACGTACTCGAGGCGCTCCGGCTGCTGCTGAAACCGGAGGGATACCGGATCGAGACAGCATCTTCGCCGGCGAGCATCATCGCGGCACTGGAGTCCCAGGACTTCGATGTGGTGCTGATGGACCTGAACTACGCCCGCGACACGACCTCGGGGCAGGAAGGTCTCGACTTGCTGCACCGGATTCAGGCGATGGACAAGACGCTCCCCGTTGTGCTGATGACGGCTTGGGGCAGCATCGAACTGGCCGTGGAAGGCATGCGCCGGGGTGCGCGCGATTTCATCCAGAAGCCGTGGGACAACGCTCGTCTGCTCGCCATTCTGCGGACGCAGATCGAGCTCGCGCGGGCATTGCGGCAGGGAGAGCGATTGGAGGCGGAGAACCGCGTCCTACGCGGGGATGGCGCTCCGGTGATGATCGCCGATTCACCGGCCATGCAGCCGGTGCTCCAGGTAATCGCGCGAGTCGGCCCGTCCGACGCCAACGTGCTGATTACCGGCGAAAGCGGCGTGGGAAAGGGATTGATCGCCCGGGCGCTGCATGCGGCCTCCTTGCGCGCGGCGCGCCCTTTCGTGACAGTCAACACCGGCGGCCTCTCGGAAAGTCTGTTCGAGAGCGAGCTGTTCGGCCACGTGAAGGGGGCGTTCACGGACGCCAAGGCGGACCGCGTGGGCCGTTTCGAACTGGCCGAGAACGGCACGCTGTTCCTGGACGAAATCGCCAATGTTCCGCTCAGCCAGCAAGCGAAGCTGTTGCGGGCGATCGAGACGGGCGAGTTCGAGCGGGTGGGCTCGTCTCGGACGCGCCGGGTTGACCTCCGGCTGATTTCGGCAACGAACGCCGACCTGCGCGCCGAGGTCGTGGCGGGCCGTTTCCGGGAGGACCTGCTCTTCCGGTTGAACACCGTGGAGATCGCGATTCCCCCGTTGCGGCAGCGGCGGGAGGATGTAGGTCCGCTGGCAACGTATTTCCTCCGGCAACATTGCCAGCGCTACCGGAAGTGCCTCGGCGCGTTCGAACCGGCCGCTATGCAGTTGCTGCTGAGCCATACCTGGCCGGGGAACGTCCGCGAGCTCGATCACGCGGTGGAGCGGGCCGTGCTGATGGCGCAGGGAGAAGCAATCCGCGCCACGGACCTGGCGCTGCGGCAACCACGCGAAGGCTCCGGCCGGATCGAGGACATGAGCCTCGAAGACGTTGAGGCTTTCCTGATCAAGAAGGCGCTGGCGAGATTCGGCGGCAACGTCACACAAGCCGCGCACACCCTGGGTCTTAGCCGGAGCGCACTCTACCGGCGGCTCCAGCGCTACGGTCTATGAGCGCCGTCGGACGAAGAACCAGATCCAGATTCGCCTACGAGACCCGCCTCACCCTGCTTGCACTGCTCACCGGCACGCCCGCTCTGGTGGCCGCGATGATTCTGCTCTGGACCGGCGGTTTCACACCGAAAGTTCAGTGGACGGTGACGATTGTCGTCGTCTGTTTCTGGATGGGAGCGGCTTTCGCGTTGCGCGAGCGGGTCGTGCGTCCGCTACAGACCCTATCGAACATGCTGGCGGCGTTGCGCGAAGAGGATTACTCGATGCGCGCCCGGAGCGGACGTCCGGACGACGCGCTCGGCGAGGTGTTTGTGGAGGCCAACGCGCTCGGCCAGACGCTGCGCGAACAGAGGCTCGGAGCGATGGAGGCGACGGCCCTTTTGCGCACAGTGATGACAGAGATCGACGTGGCGGTTTTCACGTTCGACGGCGAGCAGAAGCTGCGCCTGGTGAACCGGGCGGGAGAGCGCCTGCTCGGACGGTCGGCGGATCGGCTGCTCGGGCGCACCGCGGAGGAACTGGCGTTGGCTGGTTGTCTCGAC
The DNA here is from genome assembly GCA_016880505.1 of Bryobacterales bacterium. Classification (GTDB taxonomy): domain Bacteria; phylum Acidobacteriota; class Terriglobia; order Bryobacterales; family Bryobacteraceae; genus JAEHDI01. Next base: position 5,919 of record JAEHDI010000150.1, read on the forward strand.
GGAGAGCCGGTGCGCGCAATCGAATTAGCGCTGCCGGGCGCCTCCGGCCGGTGGGGCGTGCGCGTTAGCACGTTCCGGGAAAAGGGACTGCCCCATCGCCTGCTCGTGCTGGCCGACCTTACGAGAACCTTGCGGGAAGAAGAACTGCAAGCCTGGAAACGGCTGGTGCGGGTGCTCGGGCATGAGCTGAACAACTCGCTGACTCCGATTAAGTCGATCGCCGGCAGCCTGCGGACGCTGCTGGAGCAGGATCAGCAGCCGCCGGATTGGAAAGAGGACACGCAGCGTGGTCTGGGCGTGATCGCCGCTCGCGCCGAGGCCCTCAGCCGGTTCATGGAGGCCTACGCGCGACTGGCGAAACTACCCCCGCCGAAGCTCGGCTCCGTGGACGTGGAGGCGTGGGTGCGCCGGGTGGCAGGACTGGAGACGCGCCTTCCGGTGACAGTGGAAGCGGGACCGGCGATCCTCATTCGGGGCGACGGCGACCAGCTCGATCAGTTGCTGATCAACCTGATTCGCAACGCCGCCGACGCATCGCTTGAAACGCACGGAGGGGTGCGTGCCGGCTGGCGGAGGATAGGCGGCCACCTGGAGATCTGGGTTCAGGATGACGGCCCGGGGATCCCGAACACCTCCAACCTGTTCGTACCGTTTTTCACGACGAAGGCGGGCGGTTCGGGCATCGGCCTTGTGCTGAGCCGGCAGATCGCGGAGGCACACGGCGGCGTACTGGCCCTGGAGAACCGGTCACCCGAACCGGGATGCGAGGCTCGGCTGCGGCTGCCGATGTGACGGCGGAGTGTCATCCCATCCAAAATGTTCTTTATGCGACTTGTGAGCCCGTTGCTCTGCTTCGTGTTGTTGCTGGCGGTATCCTGCCGCAGGACGCCATCGAACGAACGCCCTAAAGATCCACACTCCTACTCCAATCCGGAGCTGGTCCGGGTGCGGCATGTCGATCTGGATCTGGAGGTGCTCTTCGAGCAGAAGGCATTGCAGGGAACAGCGGTGCTCGCACTGGAGCGGGCAAAGGACGGCAATGGCGCGCCTTTGATCCTGGATACACGCGACCTCAGGATCGAGAGCGTCGAAGGCAGCCGGGATGGCACAAACTGGAGTCCGGCGAAGTTCGAAGTCGGCGCAACGGACCCAATCCTGGGCGCGCCGCTGACAATCCACCTGCCCGCCGGCGGGAAGCACGTCAGAATCCGTTACATGACGAGCCCAAATGCCACGGCGCTCCAGTGGCTGGAACCGGCACAGACAGCGGGAAAGAAACTGCCGTTCCTCTTTACGCAATCGCAGGCAATCCACGCTCGGAGCTGGATTCCGCTTCAGGATTCCCCCGGCGTTCGCGTCACCTACTCGGCCCGCATCCGGGTGGCGAAAGGCTTGCGGGCGGTGATGAGCGCCGAACACGTTGAAACGGGGATTGAAGGTGAGTTCCGCTTTCGAATGGCGCAGCCGATCCCGTCGTATTTGATCGCACTGGCCGTGGGCGACCTGGCGTTCCGCCCGCTCGGCTCGCGGACAGGCGTCTACGCCGAACCGTCCGTGGTGGACGCCGCAGCGAGGGAGTTTGAAGACACCGAGAAGATGATGCAGGCGGCCGAGGAACTGTATGGACCGTACCGGTGGGGACGATACGACCTCCTGATTCTTCCTCCGAGCTTTCCCTACGGCGGAATGGAAAATCCCCGCCTGACTTTCACCTCGCCGACCGTCATCGCGGGCGACAAGAGCCTCGTTTCGCTCGTGGCGCACGAACTGGCTCATTCGTGGTCCGGCAACCTGGTGACGAATGCGACCTGGGACCACTTCTGGCTGAACGAAGGATTCACCGTTTACGTGGAACAGCGGATTATCGAGAAGATATATGGAAAAGAACGGGCGGAAATGGAGGCCGTCCTTGCGACGGAGTCGCTGAAGCGCGAGATGGAGCGGCTTGAGCCGCGCGATCAAGCTCTGCAACTTGACCTGCGCGGCAGGGACCCCGACGCCGGCTCCACCGATGTCGCCTACGTCAAAGGAGCGCTTTTCCTGCGGACGATCGAACGTGCGTCGGGGCGTACGGCCTTCGACGCGTTCTTGCGTTCCTATTTCGATCGATTCGCTTTCCGAAGCGTCACGACGAAGGACTTCCTCGATTATCTGGCGAAGGATCTGAAGACGAACGTCCCGGTGGAGGTGTGGGTTCACAAGCCCGGACTCCCATCCGGAGCGGCCCTCCCGGTTTCGGATGCGCTGGCCAAGGTGAGTGATCTCGCCGGCCAGTGGGCGCAGGGCACGATTCCGTCCAGCAGCATTCCGTACGCGAAATGGAGCACGCAGGAACGGCTTCATTTCCTCCAGGCATTGCCGGCGGATCCAGGTGGCCGAAGAATGCACGCACTCGATCAAGCCTTTGGCATCACGAAAAGCGGAAACGCCGAGGTGCTCCAGCAGTGGCTGCTGATGTCGATCCGGAACGGGTATGCGCCGGCCTCGGCAAAACTCGAAGAGTTTCTGATGAGTGTGGGCCGGATGCGGTACATCCGTCCGCTGTACGAGGAACTCGCGAAAACGCCCGAAGGTATGGAGCAGGGCCGTGCAATCTTCGTGAAGGCGCGGGCCGGTTACCACCCGATCGCGACGGCGACCATCGAGACAGCTCTGCGGCGTCCCAATCGCTAACCCGGACATTGGCGCGTGGCCGGACGGCGTGCTACGTTGTCAGTTATCAGAGGATTGGATTCTGGGTAGGGATTCCCGCTCATTTACTCAAGCCCTGGAGGAAGCCAACATGAGGAGAATTCTGGGTAACGTTCTTGCACTTAGTGTGAGCGCCGTTGCGATTCTTGCCGGCGCGCCGCGCACCGCGACTGAGAAACCGGGACCACCGCCGAAGTCGGGGAGCCCCTACAAGAACCGTGTATACGTTACCTGGACGAGTTTCCAGGAAAACCCGCGGGGCATGGCGCCGTTTGTCCGTTCACCGATTCAGATCTCGCGTTCCGACGACGGCAATCACTGGAGTGGGGCGACCGAAGTTAGCGGATACAGCCCGTTTTGTATCGCGACCCTCTCCGGCGCACCGAACGAGTGTGATCTCAACCAGTATTCGATTCCTGCCATCGCTCCGAACGGGAAGGTCTACGTCGCATTCGAGAACTTCAACACGCCGGCCGAGAACCAGTACATGGTCGTGAACTCAACCGATGGAGGTCAAACGTGGAGCGCCCCGTCACGCGTGGACACGGTCTACGACATCAACTATCCGGAAGGAGTCAGCGGCGACAGCGTTTTGACGGGTTGCGAGTTCCGCGTGAACGCGGCTGGCAATATTGCCACCGACCCGAGCGATGCGAGTGGCGACACCACCTATCTCGTGTGGACCGACAACCGCAACGGCTCCAAGGAAGCGACGAATGTCGATGTGTTCCTGGGCCGCACCACGGACGGCGGAGCAACCTGGAACGTCTACCAGGTGGATACGGCCACGAACGATCAGTTCTATCCGTGGGTGGCAGTCGCACCGGACGGCCGGGTCGATGTCGGCTATATGGACCGGTCTTACTCGGCAGGCCAGACGGAATGCAAGTACGGCTTCTCGCTGGCCCGGCTCACATTCGACGCCGCGGGGATTACATCGCAGTCGAAGACGCGCGTGGACACCGGGCTGTCGGATCCGGGGAATTCGCGCTGGTTCTCGTCGACTACCAACGGAAACGGCACCTTCATCGGCGATTACAACGGCGTCGCGGCGGGATCAGACGGAACAACCTGGAGCCTTTGGACGGATCAGCGTGCTGAAGTCGAGAACCCGCCGTCACCGACCCGCACGTTTGGGCAGCACGCCGAAGGGGCGAACACACCGGCGCCCTAAAGGCCGGATCTACGTTGTGGCAGCGAGTGGCGGGGCCACGTCTCCCCGTCACTCAAGCGCTTTTTCAATCGCCGCGATGACCTCCGGGGAATCCGGCGTGACCTTCGGCTCGAACCGGGCGAGAATCCTGCCATCACGGCCGGCGAGGAACTTCGTGAAGTTCCACTTGATCTCGCCGCCGGTGTCCGTGGCCGCGTCAGTCAGGAACTGATAGAGCGGCGCCTGATCGTCGCCCTTCACCGAAATCTTGGAGTACATCGGAAAGGTGACGTCATACTTGCGGCTGCAAAACTGCTTGATCTCCTCGTTGGTTCCGGGCTCCTGACTGCCGAAGTTGTTGGCCGGAAAGCCGAGAACCACCAGTCCCCGGTCCTTGTATTTCCGGTATAGGGCCTCAAGCCCGGCGTATTGAGGCGTCAGGCCGCAGCGGCTGGCCACGTTCACCAGCAGAACGACCTTGCCTTTGTATTCGGAAAGCGGGGCGGCTTTGCCGTCGATCGAGCTCAGCGTGAATTCGTGGATGCTCGATGCGCCGAGCAAAGACGCTGCCAGAAGCGTCTGGGCGGCGAAAAGGCGAAGAAAGCTCATAGTCATTCAGATGCGGCACGGTCCCTACCGGATGCAACGAGAAGACAGGCCGGGCTACGCGAGGGCGCTGTCGATCGTGGTGAGATCGACCAGACCGGAGCAGCCGTATAGCACCGGGATTAACTTCTTCGCGGAGTGGACGCGGCGGAGCTCGGCTACCCGGTCGGTCCCAGCCCGGTACGCGGGCAGGTACATCCTCCCGAGAAGTGGGTGCCGGCCCCAGGCGCCGGAAAGTTTGTCCGCCCGCTCGGTGGACACGAGGAAGTCCTTTCGCAGGACGGCCGCGACTTCAGCTTGTGGTGCGCCCTCCTTCCAGGTCAGGTACGAAGACTGGTTCTTGGCATCGTCCTGAAGAAGGGCAAGCAACAGGCCGATCTGGAGGTCGTCGTCCGGCACCTGGTCGATTTCGGTCACCCCGTGCGCCATGAGGATGGCGTTGTTGGCGATTCCCTCAAATAGCGCCGCGGAGCGCGTGTTCATCGTCAGCACCGAGCCCTCGAAGCTGACCAAACCACGAACATAGAGGTTCTGGAGATACGCGAACGTCGTGACGTGGCCGGGCACGACCTCGTGGCTGACCAACTGCTCGAACTCGGGCACGGAGATTTCGAGAGATGCATTGATCTCGTAGGTCGCCTCGTAGTCCGGAGTCCCGTCGGGCCGCCGGGCGCGTCCGAGGTAGTTCATCGAACCCGAAAACCACGCGCCGGTGATCGGCAGAAACTGAATATTGGCACGGGGCACGCTATGCAGTTCGAGCGGCAGATACGGGATCACGTTTTCGGCAGCCAGGCGGTCAAATTGCGCGATGAAGGCCGCTCCGAGCGCGCGGACGGAGGCCATCGGGACCATTCGCGCTCGGCGCCAGGAGTCGACGGCCGCCAGCAGCTCGTCCGGAGTGCGTGAGGGGTGGCCGCAGCGCGAAAGCAACTCGGCGACGCGCTCCCGTTTCGATACGGGGCCGGAGGGTGACGGATCCGCGCCTATGGAAGCGTGGACACACCGCGCATAAGGCACGGGCTCACCCTTGCCGAGCAGTTCCAGTACGAGATCCCACATCGTCTCGAAACAGAGCGCGAGGTTCGAGACGTAGGCGCCGCGGAGACCGCCCATCGTTTTGCCGGCTTCGCCCATGCCGCGAATCGCGGCCGGTACGTCGACGGCGTCGAGATACGCCTCGATGGCCTCGCGGTCGAGTGTTTTCGCGGAGACGCCGCCGGACTCACGGACCCGGGCAGCGGCAGGGTGTGTGTAGGCATGCGGCAGCGGCTCGTCGGAGAACCAGGAATCCGCGATAAAGCGGCCCGTGCCGGATGGGCACATGACGTCTCCACCCCAGAGGGTGTCAATTCCGAGGATGGCATTCCCGGCGACCTCTTCAAAACGCGCACTCATGAGTTCACCTCCCGCCCGCTGCTTCTCAGCGATCCAAACCAGACGTACAAACAGAGGCCGGCGAAGAGTCCGGCTGAAACGAACTGGGACACCGGATCGAAATCATAGAACGGCGTCTTGATCCAGCTTTCCGAGTAGCCGGGGATGAGCCGGAAGGCCGCGCCGAGTACACCTCCGAGCGCGCCGCCGGCCATCAATCCCGAAGCGATGATCACGCCCCGCTCGCGGATCGACGCCCCACGGCCGCCACCTGCCTTCTCCGCACGACGCCCGAGGAAGTGCGCCAGAAAACCTCCGACCAGGGCCGGGGTGTTGAGTTCCAGCGGAAGGTACATGCCGAGAGCGAAGATCAGTGCGGGCACGCCGAGCATCTCCATGATCAGGGCAACGAATGCGCCTGCGCCAAAGAGAATCGACGCAACCGGTTGTCTGCCTACGAAACCTTCGACGAGCGCTTTCATAATCGCAGCCTGAGGGGACGGCAGGACGGTTCGGGGGTCGCCAGGCGCCGCCTCGCCGAACTGGAAGGCGCGGGCGAGCAGCACGATGGTCAGTCCCGCCGCTGCCGCCGCAGCGATCACCCCGAGAAACTTCACTTTCTGCTGGGCCGCAGGAGTGGAGCCGATCCAGTAGCCGGCCTTGAAGTCAGTGATCGCCTGGCCCGAAACGGCGAGCGCGGTGCAGACCATCCCGGCGATCGCCATGACGAAGAACATCCCGGTGGTACCGGAGAGTCCGAAGCGGAGCAGAACCACGCTCGAGACGATGATGGTGAGCATGGTCATGCCGGAGACCGGGTTGCGGGCGATGGTGGCAATTGCGTTGGCCGCAACGGAAGTGAAGAAGAACGAAAA
>JAEHDI010001163.1 GCA_016880505.1 Bryobacterales bacterium
GACCTGGCGCGGTCGATCGGAATCGAGAGCGTTCACGTCATCGATCCGACGCTTGACCCGGCGGGTTTCCGGGAGCTGGTGAAGAAGTGCCTCGACGCCGACGACCTGTCGCTGATCATCGCGAGGCGCAACTGCCTGCTGGCGGCGGGAAAGATCAAGGAGTACGAGAAGTGCAATGAGAACGAGGAGTTCTGAACAGCGCCGGGTCACGAACGTCGTCATCGCCGGCCTGGGTGGACAGGGTGTACTGAAAGCGTCGGATATCGTCGCGGAAGCGGCGTTTCGCGCCGGTTTTGACGTCAAAAAGAGCGAAATCCACGGCATGAGCCAGCGTGGCGGCTCGGTGGCAAGCGACGTACGGTTCGGCCCCGAGGTTTTCAGCCCGATGGTGTCCGCCGGCGAGGCCGATTTCCTGGTGCTGTTCGACGCCGATCAACTGGAAGCGAACCGCGCGCAGGCACGTCCGGACGGAGTGATGATCACCCCTGCCGTCCTCGAGGGCGTGACTCTCGCCAGCCGGAAAAGCCTCAACGTGGCGATGGTGGGAGCGCTCAGCGCGTGGCTCGACATCCCCGAGGAAACCTGGCTGGACGCCGTGAGGGCGCAACTGCCGGAACGGCTCCACGCCCCCAACCTGTCCGCGTTCCGCGCCGGGCGCGCCGAGGGCGAGAGACAGCGAAACGGAGTACCGTCATGATCGAAACCTGCGAAACCGTCGCGCCGGCGACGCAATTTCATCCGGCAAGCGCCCCGGACTACGTTCCAGCGGCGCAACTCCGCAGCCTGCAACTCGCACGGTTGCAGGCGGTCGTACGGCGCGCCTATGAAAGGGTCGAACTGTTCCGTACGCGCATGCGGGCATCGGGCCTTACGCCGGACGACGTCCGCGGGCTGGAGGACATCACCCGGCTGCCGTTTACGGTAAAGACCGATCTGCGCGACACGTACCCGTTCGGCCTGTTCGCCAGTCCGATGGGGGAGGTCGTCCGCCTGCACGCATCGAGCGGAACCACCGGCAAGCCGATCGTCGTCGCCTACACGCAGCAGGACGTGGACGTGTGGACGAGCGTGATGGTGCGGACACTGGCGTCCTGCGGACTCGGCAGCGGGGACGTCATCCAGAACGCGTACGGCTACGGCCTGTTTACCGGCGGACTGGGAGCGCACTACGGCGCGGAGGGCCTCGGAGCCACAGTGATTCCGATCTCGGGCGGCAACACGGACCGGCAGATCATGGTGATGAAAGACTTCGGCGTTACGGCGATCTGCTCGACGCCGAGCTATTTCGTCCACCTGATCGAACGGGCGGGCGAGCTCGGCGTCGATGTCCGGCAGCTTCCGCTGCGGGCCGGCGTATTCGGGGCCGAGCCGTGGAGCGAGTCGATGCGGCGCCACATCGAGTCCCACAGCAACATCAAAGCCTACGACATTTACGGGCTTTCGGAGATCATCGGGCCCGGCGTGGCAACCGAGTGCCGCTGCCAGAACGGGCTGCACATCTTCGAGGACCACTTCTACCCCGAGATCGTCGACCCAGCGACCGGTGAACCCGTGAAGGACGGCGCGGAAGGGGAGCTGGTGATCACGACGCTGAGCAAGCATGCCATGCCGATGCTCCGCTACCGGACGCGCGACATTACCGCATTCCTAACGGAGCCTTGCCCCTGCGGGCGGGCGTCTTCGGCGCCGAGCCATGGACCGAGTCCATGCGGCGGCACATTCAGTCGCTCAGCCGCATCAAGGCGTACGACATCTACGGGCTTTCGGAAATCACCGGGCCGGGGGTGGCCTCGGAATGCTGCTGCCAGAACGGGCTGCACATCTTCGAGGACTACTTCTACCCGGAAATCGTGGATCCGGAGACCGGC
>JAEHDI010001164.1 GCA_016880505.1 Bryobacterales bacterium
ATCATGTTGGCCGGGCCGGTGCGGGAAGGAAAAACCTGGTCGGCGGAGTTTGCCGTCTCATGGCCTGGGACGTCGCTCAAGGCGACCGGCACCTGTCGGATTACCGGCGTCACCAAGCAGCAGGTCTTGGGGACTGAGACATTCTGCGCAGAGTACTCCTGTCCGATTGAAAGTAACGAGCTGTCTGTGAAAGAAAGCGGGTTCAATTGTCTGGGAATCGGGCAGGCGATAAGTCAGTTCGAGGTCGTGTATAAGACGATCACACAGGAGCCTACGACGCAGTACGAGCGCTTGATCGAAGTGAAATGAGTCCCAGGGCTTCGGCAGTCGCCGAGAAGACAGGCTACTTTCCCGCAGGCAGCCAGCGCGCGGCGCCGATGGCATCCAGCCCAACATTGGCGCAGGCGTCGTCAAACTGAGTTCCAGGCGCGCCACCGACGCCAATTCCACCAACCAGGTTGCCGCCAAACTGGATCGGCATGCCTCCTCCAAGGATGAGGATGTTGTCGTTCATTTTTCCTAATTCCTGCAGGTGCGGCATCTTGATGATGAGTTCCCCCAATTCACTGGTGGGTCGTCCCAGGCTCGCGGCCGTGTAGGCCTTCTTGCGGCTGCTGTCGGTCGTGTGCGGACCGGCTCCATCGGCTCGCATCAGGACTTTGAGCACACCGGCCTTATCCACGACAGCTACGCTCACCTTGTAGCCGTCTTTTGTACACTTCTCGAGCGCGGCCGAAGCGGCTTTGGCTGCCAATGATACCGGCAGGACCGTTTCCTGCGGCAAGTCGTCTGCCGCCATGGCTATTTGTACGAATCCCAGCATGGCTCCCACTGTCAGCATACTCACCGTTCTCATTCGCGTCATCATCGTTCCCTATTCCTTTTGGCAGCAGTTGCCGCGGTTAGAGCATCTTGTGGTTGGTGAAGACAAGGGACTTCACCACAATCTCGCTGTTCTCGTAGGAGATAATCCGCCGCGAAGCCGGGAGGTCCGAGGCATCCACACGCACATGCGAGTCCGTGAAGCTTTCCACGTTGGTCAGTTTCCCATCCTTGGGCGAGTAGTAATAGACCGTGTAGCGGGTCGTGAGGAACTTGTTGTCTTTGGTGATCATGCTGTCTTCGACGTTGATCGTGAAGCCAATGGGCGGCATGCCGGGATGGCCCATCTGGCGATTGATTTGGGTAATGCGGTTGTCTTTGACCCGGTAGAACGAATGCATGCCATCTCCGTTGATATCCAAGCGTTGGCCAAGCGGGTGGCGTCCATCGTCGCCGAGCGTCAGGGCATACTTGCCGTCCGATTCTTCGAAGCTGCGCGGCCCGCGATGCACGGCGATCATCCCGATCTGGTTCTCCGCCCATTTCAGGATGTCGCTATCAGGCAGGGAGAGGCTGACATCGCGCGGGCCTTTCACCGTCACGCTGCCTGTCACTTCTTTCCCGTTCACATTGACGGTGAGGTCGGCCGAGAAACCCTTGAAATTCGATTGCCACCGCGCGGTATTCTCAAAGGCTTTGCGCAACAGCTCGCGGGCTTTCGGATCG
>JAEHDI010001165.1 GCA_016880505.1 Bryobacterales bacterium
AGCCGCTCGCTGATGGACTTCGCGCGGCGGCACTACAAAGCGATCTGCGTCGACCTGTCGGGCAACATGGAGAAGTACTCCATTGAGCTGATGCACGAGTCAAAGCGCATCTTTCTGGTATGCACCCAAGAACTGCCATCGCTGCATCTTGCACGGGAGAAGCTCAGTTATCTGCGAACGCTGGAACTCGAGGAAAGAGTTTCGCTGGTGCTAAACCGAACGCACAAGCGGGCGATCATCGGACGGGAGGAGGTCGAAGAACTGTTGGGCCACAGGGTCGATCTGATGTTCCCGAACGACTATGCCGGCGCTCACCATGCCCTGGCGGCGGGGAAGTGCATCGACCCGTCGACCGAACTTGGCCGGCATTTCCGGACCATGGCCGAGGGCATCCTGGCGAAGAAGCCAATCCGGACCGAGTCGAAGAACAGGTTCGTCGAGTACTTTTCACTGTTGCCGGCGCGCTATTCCCTCTCGCACGCAGCGAAGAAAAGCGGAGATTAGGCGGACCGGCTACGAGCGCGCCGAGATCTCGTGTGTCACCTCGAAGACGGTGTTGGCGGCTCGCCGGCGGACAACCAGCATCGGAACCAGCTCCGCGGGGTTCCGGCCCGAAGCGGCGCCGGTGAAAACTACAGTGCCGGGCGCGGAGCGGAATCGCAGCGTCAGCACCGCATCTCCGGATTCCCAACGCGCCGTCCAATCTCCGTCCGGCCGTCCCTCCGAGACGCCGTGGATGTGCTGGTAGCCATTTGCAGCGCCGAGAGCGCCACGGCGCTCGCTCAATTTCACTGACACACGGAGCTGTCCCGGCGCGTGGAATGCCCAGTCATAGTCGTGCTCCGCGCCGGCCAGGCATTCGAAACGATCGTCGAGTCGGCTTCCGTGCAGCGCGAGCGACCGGCGCAGAATCACCCCGGGGTACACCTTGTCCGCGATCGCCGTGAGCCGTGTGATCCCCCCGCCGGTCTCCCATGCCTCGTGGTGCCCGTCGGCGGAAGCCTGGATCTGGCCGTCTACGCCGACCGTGTTGTGCGCGATGGTGCTGCGGTACCACTCGCGATGCAGCGGGACGCCGTAGTTGATCGATCCCGGATCGAGACCGAACGTGCGGCCGCCTGCGAACGTGACGATGTTCAGTTTGTCGGGGTGGCCGTGGCCGCCGCCATGCCGGCCGAACCGCACGGCGACGGTCATGCCGGACGATCGAAGCATTGCAAAACCGGCCGACGGCAGCAGCGCGCTCCGCTCCGGGATCATCGGACCTGCCGGAGCCGTTTCTTCTCCGCACAGAAGCGCCTGGACGGAATCCCTCGGGGTGCGGGATACGAGCGCTCCGTACGCAGGGACCCGATAGCGCCCGTAGGCGATCTCGTACAGCGGGGCGTAACCCGCGACGTTGCCGCCGGCGCTGTCGTTGAACCCGGGCGGCTCGCCATCTGGGAGCGCGAGGGCGAGCGGCGCATCATAGAGAGACCGGTAGCGGTCGGTGTAGAGGTCGATACCGGCAAAGCGCGCAGCCT
>JAEHDI010001166.1 GCA_016880505.1 Bryobacterales bacterium
GGGTGTTCGGCCGGTACTCCTATCTGCGGGATCGCTCGACTCCCACGCCGCCCCTGCGGGACGGGAGTGGAGCCATCAGGTCGGGCGTGATCGGCGACACCCTGACCCGTGCCGACGGAATTGCCGCTGAGCACACCTGGACGCTCTCCCCCTCTGCTGTCAACCAGGCGAGATTCGGCTACACGCGCCGCGGCTTTGACCGGCACTCGTTGCGCACCGGGCGCCCGGCTTCGGAGATCTCCGGAGTGCCGGGCATCCCTCAGTCAGCATTCGCCGATGTGCTGCCGACGTTCGATCTTACCGGCTATCAGCAGATCGGACCGACGGCCAGCGGGAATGCCGAATTCACCACGTCGGTGATCCAATTCATCGACACGCTCTCGCAGATGCGCGGCGCTCACTCCTTGAAAATTGGCACCGATATTCGCCTCCAGCACCTCGACGTGCTGCAGCCACCGAGCCCGACCGGGACGTTCCAGTTTTCTTCCGTGCTCACGAGCAGTCTGAGTTCAGCCGGCACACCCCTAGCCGGAACGGGAAACAGCGTCGCCTCCTTTCTGCTCGGACAGGTGCAGTCGTTCAGCCTGGATTTGCAGGACGAAGTTCTTCAGCCGCGGGCGACCATCGCCGAGTTCTTTTTGCAAGACGATTGGCGGGCAACCCCGCGCCTGTCAGTCAACGCCGGAGTCCGTTATACCCTCAACTTCCCGTCGACGGAGGCGCGCAACCGGGCCGCGGTGTTTAACCTCCGGACGGAACAGCTCGATTTCCTGGGACGTAACGGCATACCGCGGTCCGCGCGGGAACTCGAGAAGACGAACCTCGGTCCGAGGATCGGCCTGGCTTATCGACTCACCGATTCATTCCTGGTACGCGCGGGGTACGGCCTCACGTGGATCGAGCAGGCGGGGATCACGACTCCTTTCACCACCCCTCTCTTCCCGTTCATTCGAACCCTGGAACAGCGCTCCCTCGACAACATCCACCCGGCGTTCGTGCTCTCGGAAGGTCCGTCCGTGGATACGGTTGAGCCCGGCGCGGACAGCGGCCTGGGGCAGGGCGTGTTTGCGGTGCAGCGCGATCAAAAGAGCGGGTATGCCCAGCAGTGGAACTTCACGCTTCAGAAGACTCTCGGCGCCGACTGGAGCATGGAGGCTGGCTATCTCGGCTCGAAGCTCACAAATCTCGGCGTGCCGGATGTGAATCTGAATCAGTTGCGCGTTGAGCAACTGGCGCTCGGCGCTGAACTGACGCGGCAAGTTCCGAATCCGTTCTATGGTGTGATTCCGGCATCTTCGTCATTGGGCGGGCCCACGGTAGCGCAGCAGCAGTTGCTCCGCCCATACCCGCGCTTCACCACGGTAACGCTCTATCGCAATAACGTCGGTCACTCGACGTACCACTCGCTCCAGGCCCGGATCGAGCGCAGGTTCTCCGAAGGGCTGACGTTCACGGGCTCGTACAGCTTTTCCCGGCTTATTGACGATGCCGGCGCCGTGTTCGACTCCGCAGTGCTGACCGGTCCAGTGATGACCTTCCAGGCGGCTGACAGCCACAACCGGCGAATCGAGAAGGACGTTTCCACCGGCAGCATTCCGCACGTCTTCTCCGCTGGATTTGTTTATGAGCTGCCCCTTGGCGCTGGCCGCGCGCGGCCGCTCAGCGGATGGCGTGACAGGATGGCAGGCGGCTGGCGACTGGGCGGAATTGCGAGGCTGCAGTCGGGGAGCCCGGTCGCAGTGACCCAGGCGACCAACCTGAATGCGTTTGCCGGGTTCGGGATACAGAGGCCGAACCGGATCTCGGATCCCAACTTGCCAGGGGATGAGCGCACGACTGCCCGGTACTTCAATACCTCGGCGTTCTCCGCGGCGCCGCAGTTCACCATGGGCTCAAGTTCCCGTAATCCTGTGAATGGCCAAGAACTTGTCGTTCGCCAGCCAGAAGATCAACCATAGGGCAATAAGGCCAATCACGATGGGGA
>JAEHDI010001167.1 GCA_016880505.1 Bryobacterales bacterium
ACAGTAACCCGCAACACCCCGGGCACGCCGGCAATCCCGTCGTTCGCGAACCCGATGATCAGGCCGGGATCATCGCCCTCGTAAGCCCAGACGAACGAAGGCCGCACATTGTAGCCGATCCTGCGGCTGATTTCGTCGATCTTCTTCGGGTACTGGCGGTAGTAGTTCAGAATGCCAGCCGCGCTGATCCGGTGGAAATTCCAGAGCGACCAGTAGTTCGCGCCCACGTCCATCACGTGTTGGATCGCGTTGTCAGTTGCCGGCACCCCTTCGCTGATGCGCAGCGAGTTGGGTGATCCGTCGGACATTGCGACTTCGAGAACGGCCGCTACCCATGGCGGACGGTTGCCGATCGCCTCGATCTGCACATTTTCGATGAAGATGGTGTCGGTACGCAGCCAGTTGTGGCTGCGGACGGTGCGATCAACCAGGTCGGAATTGCCCACCAGGCTGAAATCGGGCTGGGTGTTGGTAGCCAGCGGCGTCTTTGTCCACTGCTCCAGTTGTTTTTCAAACATGCCGACCCAGGTGCGCTCCGCTGTCTGGTAATTCGGAAACGGATTGTTCCGGAAAGGCCAGGTGTGGCCCTCACCCCAGAAGCCGTACATGAACGTGTCTACGAACACGACAAGCGGGTTGCCGTTCAGTTCCGCTGCCAACAGCTCGTTAAGCTCCTGAAAAGCCTCCTGGAATGCCGGATGGTCGTAGCGCGGCTCCTGGAATTCACGCTTGCTGTTCCTTCTCCACTCCCCTTCCAGTTTCACCATGGGCACTTTTTCCATGACGAAGTCCGGCAGGGCTTCTTCGGGATAGTCCGGAGCGCGCATCTGGATTCGGAAACCTACCTGCTTGTTGTATTGCTTGGCGAGATCGAAGGTGAGTTTCCAGTAATCGGGAAACTCAAGGCGGCCGCGGCGGGGCTGGACCTCGCGCCATGTCGGGCGGATGTAGAGCTTTTGGCCGAGCGGAAGCTTGACAAGTTCCTCGATCGCTTTGGCCTTGTCTTCGCCGAGAATCTCGGCTGTGCCCATATCCGCAGCGATGTACGTGATCAGCCCGCGGCCGAAATTCGGCACTACTTCATCGGACGGCGTGGTTGCCATCACCACGTCCCCACCCGGAAAGATCTGTTCGGGAGGGTATTGGGGAAACGGCCCCTGATAGAGCCGCTCCTTGACGGGCGGGCCCAAGCCGAAATCGTACTTGTCCCAATTGTGGGAGACAACATAAGCGGCCGACGGTTTGACTGCGATGGGGATGGCCAGCCCGGCGGTCCGGAAGAAAGCTCGTCGCTTCATACACACGCCTCCTCGTTACACGCTCACTGAAAGTGAATTCTAGACAGGAACTGGAATATCCGCAAGCATTATTTGATCCTGCAGGCTTTTGCAGTATACTGCCGTGGGGCGACAGGGCAGTATCCGGCCTTTTGCCCCATTCGTCAAGGGGGATCGGCTGTATGCGCACGGTAAAGCTCTTTGCGTTGGCGTTCCTTCTGCTGGCGGCAGGCCGGTCCCAGGACCGTCAGGACTGGACGCACTTCGTTCGAATCGGCGGGCACGGAGTAAGTCTCAGCAACGTCGACCAGATTGTCCGCAGTGCTACCGACACGTTCGTATTCGGCATCGAGGTGGACAACGATATCCCCGGCCGCTATGAGAGCTTCCTCGACCCTACTGAGAAGCTCAAGGCCTTGCGGGCGGTCGCCGCGAAAGCGCACGAGGCCGGCAACTACGCGTTCGTCTATATCGCAGGAACCGAGTGCATCACGGCGAACGCCGCCTCCCAAGCTCACTCGATGGCAAAGGACCATCCCGACTGGCTGCAGCGGAAGATCACAGGCGAACCTGCCATGTTTGGCGGTGGGGCCGCCTTCTGGGTGCGAGAGGGCGATGAAGACGTCTGGCTCAGTCCGTTTGCGGCCGACTGGATGAAGACCTACCTGGAACGCGTGCGGCAGATCGCCGCTACCGGAATCGACGGCATCTACGTCGACATCCCGTACTGGATGACCCACTTCAAGGGATGGGGGGATTCCTGGGTGAGCTTCGACGATTACACGGTGGCCGCATTCAAGAGGAAGACGGGACTGAATGCCAAAACCGACTTGAAGCTCGGCGATTACCGCGACGCCAACTTTCGCAAGTGGATCGATTTTCGGATCGACGCCTTGACCGATTTCATGAGGCAGATCGACGCCGCGGTCAAGTCCGTGAACCCGAAGTGCAAGACGATCGCGGAGATTTATCCTGGAATCGAGGACTCCGCGGTCCGCGTCGGCACGGATGTTAACGACCTCTATCGGGTTGTGGACGCGATCGCGCACGAGTACAGCACCGGCGGCCGGGCCGCCCGGCGCACGCCCCTGACCTGGTTCCAGGACATGGTCGGGATGTATTCGTTCCGGGCGTTTGCAGGCAGCAAGCCGACCTGGATGTTGACCTACTCGTGGGAGAACGAAAAGCAGATCGCTCCCGGCGAAGCGATGAAAAATCTGGCCATGGGGCAGCTGATGGCCGGCACCAATACGTGGGACGCGCGCGGGCACGTCATGTCAGGCTCGAACGACATCGAGACCAGAAAGGTGATCTTCCAATGGATCCGGGATCACGAGAAGGTGTTCTTCCTGCCGAGGCTGCCGATTCACCCGATTGGCGTCTATTTCTCCCCGAAGAGCCGCAATTACTTCTCGAAAGAATTCATCGACTCTTACCGGGGCACCATGATGCTCCTCATGCAATCGCACCTGGAATTCCAGGTAGTGACTCCGCGAACCCTGGATGCATTCCACGGCGGCGTCCTCATCCTGCCCGAGGCCCGCTGCCTCGGAAAACAGGAACTGGATGTCCTGCGCTCTCGTTTCAACTCGGGAATGACCCTGATCGTAACCGGCGAGACAGGAAAATACGACGAAACTGGCGCGGAACGGCCGGCCAACCCCATCCACAAGCTGCTGGGCATCGCCGATCCCGTCCAGGAGGGAACAGGAACTTCCCGCAAGAAGTTCCTGTACTATCCGCGCTGCCCCGGGGGTGAGTACTACGCGCAATTGCGGAAGGAGTTCAATGAGCTGGCAGCTTCCGGAGAATACCAGCAGGCGCAGTTCGAGCGTCTGAGAACCGCTTGGGCCGCCAAACTTCTCCGGGTGTCGCAGTTCAAACCTGCGGTAGAGGTGGAGACCTCGCCATTCACGTCCACGCAAATTGCCCAGGTGGATGGGAAGATCCGCGTGTTCCTTGCGAATTTCAAGGGGCTGAAGGCGAGCCAGGTAGCGCAGCAAATGTCGGAGCGCAATGTGCGGATCACCTTCAACACCGGCCGAAAAGGCTCCGTGTACGTTCTGCCGTTCCTCGGCGAGGTCGAGAAACTCGCGGGCGAATGGAAGAACGGATCGTTGACTTGCGTGATCCCAGAGGTGAACAAGGGCGCGGTCGTGTGGCTCGACTGAGTGATGCAATCTCGGTTCATCCGAAACTGTTTTCGTGTTGCCAGCGGCTGCGCCGCGCTGGCGATCCTGGCCGGCTGGCTCCCGTCGGCGCCGGCCGGCCCGGATCCGATCACTTTCCAGGACGTCGCGTCACACGCACGCGTCGACTTCGTCCTGCGCAATTCGGCCACTCCGGAGAGACACCAGATCGAGACCATGGTGTCCGGTGTCGCTGTTTTTGATTACAACAACGACGGCTGGCCCGACATTTACTTCGTCAACGGAGCGCGGCAACCGAAACTCGAGAAGGACAGTGCTGCTTTCTACAACCGGCTGTATCGTAACAACTGCGACGGCACCTTCACCGATATCACGTTACAGGCGGAGGTGAAGGGCGAAGGCTTCGCCACCGGCGTGGCCGCCGGTGACTACGACAGCGATGGCTTCATCGATCTGTTCATCGCCGGCGTGAACCGCAACATCTTGTACCGGAACCGGGGCGACGGCACGTTCGAAGACGTCACGGCCCGGGTGGGGCTGGCGCACAACCCCGATCGCCAGAAACCATGGTCGATTGCGGCGGGCTGGTTTGACTACGACAGTGACGGATGGCTCGATCTGTTCGTGGTGAACTACTGTGTGTGGATCCCCGGTAAGGAGCCCCCCTGCAGCGTAAACGGGGTTCGCACATATTGCAGCCCCAAGTACTACGCTGGCCTGCCGAACAGCCTGTACCACAATAACGGGGACGGCACGTTCACAGACGTTTCGGAGTCCTCTGGAATCGCGGCGCATATCGGCAAGGGAATGGGCGTCAGTTTCCTGGACTTCGACCAAGATGGCAGGCTCGACGTTCTCGTCACCAACGACACGTATCCGAACTTCCTGTTTCGCAACGAGGGCGGCGGCCGATTTCGGGAGGTGGCCCTCTGGGCGGGCCTGGCCTTCAACGAAGATGGCCGGGCTCTCAGCTCGATGGGAGTCGATGCGCGCGACATCGACAACGATGGCCGCGAGGACGTGTTCATCGCGGCCCTGGCCAATGAGACGTTTCCTCTGTTCCGCAGCCTCGGCAAGGGTCTGTTCGCTGATATCACTTATATCAGCGGGCTGGGGCGCCAGACCCTGACGGCCACCGGTTGGAGCAATGGGGTTTTCGATCTCAACAACGACGGGCTGAAGGACCTGTTCGTAGCCTGCAGCTCAATCGACGACAACACTGAGATGTTCTCACCACGAAAATCGCGCCAGGCGAACATGGTGCTTGTGAATCTGGGCGGCGGGCGCTTTCTCGACGTCAGCATTCGGGCCGGTGCTGATTTTCAGCAGACGGGGTTCCACCGGGGCGTGGCGTTCGGCGACTTCGACCGAGACGGCAGGGTGGACGCCGTAGTGAGCCGGATCGACGAGCGAGCGGAACTGTTTCGCAACACCTCGACCTCAGGAAATCACTGGCTCGCCCTACGCCTCCGCGGCCACCGCAGCAACCGGGACGGTCTCGGCGCTCTGGTTCATGTTGTCGGCTCCTCCGGCCGCGGGCAGTGGAACCGCGTCACGACCTCCACGGGATACGGATGCGCGAGCGACCGGACGGTATTCTTTGGTCTGGGCAAGGATGCAGGCGCGCAATCGATCGAGATCGAGTGGCCGAGCGGCGTGCGGCAGAGGCTGGAAAACGTCGCCGGCGACCGTTACTTGACGATCGAAGAATCGTAGTGTTCCCTCGCCCACCCCTCTTGGCCCAGTCGCATCTGTTCGTCGCCTTCCTCTTTTCGACCGAGCCGGAGATAAGCCCTGCCTAGTAGCAGGCGGGCCGTCCAGTTGCCCCGCTCCAGCCCGATCGCTCTTTCCAACTGGACCGCGGCTGCGTCCGGCCTCCCCAATTCCAGCAGGACCCTTCCCAGTTCCGTGTTCGCGCGCGAGGAGGATGCCAGTGCGGCGGCGGCCTGCTCCAAAGTCCGAAGGGCTTCTGCGGTGCGGCCTTGGCGGAACAGGAAGGTTCCGTAGTCGATGTGCGGATCCTCGTCAGGCCGACCACCGTCACGGTGCAGACTGACGGCTTCTCGAAAATGACGTTCGGCCTCGGCAGACCGCCCCAAGGCTTCCAGATTCAGCGCCGCAGCCCGGTCGACTTTCGACCGCATTCCTTCGGGCGCGGCACGCAACGCTTGCGCGAACGGCTCGCAGGCCAGGTCGTATCGATGCAGAGCGTAGAGGTTGCGGGCGAAGTAGTAACACGCTTCCTCGTCGCGCGGAGCGAGTTGGCAAGCCTTTCTGAACGGCGTCAGGGCTTCCTGCAGGTTGCCGCCCGCCGCAGTCACCAAGCCCAGCACTTTCCACGCCGGCGCGCTGGTGGGCGAGAGCTTCACTGCCCGGTCCAAGTACGGGCGCGCCGCGGCTGGGCGACCGGCCCGAAAATGCAGCAGGCCCATGTAGAAAAGGGCCTCCTCAGAATCGGGATGGGCGCCGAGAAACTTCGTCAGGCCCTGCTCGGCGTTTTCAAGCCGGCTGGCTTCGATATCCGAAATCGCCTGCTGCAGACTCTGCGCCTGGAGCGAGCACACGATCGAACTCAAAATGACCAGCACCCGCACCACGCCTGAAGTATATCCGAGGTGACGGGCGCACAGCTTGGCTGTTATCGTTACCGGGCCACAAGTCTTGCGTTCAACGGTGTATAGTCGTCTGGTCAACATTCCGTTTACTGCGGAGAAGAGTGCGAGGAGAAAGCGTGGTCTGACCCGGCGCGGGCTCTTTCCGGCGAGTCTGGCCGGAGCGGCGTTGGCAGGGAAGAGCGCAAGCGCCATGCGCCCGGCGGAACCGGCGACGAAATACCCGGTCTTGAGTACGGTGGACGTGCTGGTCGCGGGCGGCGGGCCGGCTGGAATCGGCGCGGCGCTAGGCGCCGCCCGTGCGGGCGCCAACACACTGCTGGTCGAGAACCACTCGTTTTTCGGTGGCGTCGGGGCGTGGGCGCTTGGGATGCCGATCAACCAGGTGCGTCCCGGGGGCAAGCCGCGCTCTGCGATCCACGAGTTGCTGGTGCATAACCTGCTCCGTTACGGCGACCAGGCGGTGAAGATCGGCAGTCACCAGTTGTGGTGCAACGTCGAATACCTGAAGGTCGCGCTCCTCGATGCGCTGGACGAGGTCGGCGTTCGCTATCTGGTTCACGTTCGCGCGGCCGATGCGATCGTCGAGCACAACCGCGTCGCCGGCGTGGTCATCGCCACCAAGAGGGGATTGATGGCGGTTCGCGCGAGGGTCGTGGTGGACTGTACGGGAGACGCGGACGTGGCCTACTACGCCGGGGCGGAAGTCATGCTCGATCCCGAGCAGCTCATGCCCATGACATTGTCACTGGCGCTGACGAACATCGACAAGGAGAAGACTCGATTCGACGACATTGAGGCAGCCATCCGCAAAGCAAGAAAGAAGTACCCATTGGTACCCGCGGGCTTCATCGAGCTGGAAACGATCGCTCACGGCAGCAGTTGGTACATCAATCATTCCGGAACGGCGGACCTCGGCCGTCTGGATGCGACCGATCCGGTGCAGCGTACGCACGCCGAATGCACCAGCCACCGCCAGGCGCTTCAGATGATTCAAGCGGTGCGGGAGTCGGACAATCCGAGTCTCCGTCAAATCGAGTGGATCGGCGCCGGGCCGCAGGTCGGCGTGCGCGAAACCCGCCGTGTGAAGGGCCTGTACGTCATCACCGAAGAAGACGCAATGCACGGTCGGCGGTTTGAAGACGCAATCGCCTGGCGGACCGGATACCTAGATTTTGGGGGACAAAAGGGAGCTAAGTTCACCAAGATGAAGATCCACGACGTCCCTTACCGGTGCCTGGTCCCTGAAAAACTCGATGGCCTGCTCATGGCTGGACGTTGCATGTCCGCTACCCACGCCGGGGCCGCTGCCGGCAAGAGCATGGGCAATTGCATGGCCACCGGCCATGCGGCTGGTCTGGCGGCGGCCCTGGCAGTGGCGAAGCGAATTCTGCCCCGCGAACTGAGCGTGCACGAGCTCCAGGAGAGGTTGCGCGCCGACGGCGTGAATCTCGACGTGCGCGACCGGGATCAACGGGACCTGAGAGATGCCTAGTCAGGCAAGGGTTCCGCCCTCGGTATCCCTTCGGGATTAATGGAAGCAGAAGCCCGGAGCCACAGGCGGAGATAGACATTACGGCCCGGCTGTAAATCAATAGACCGCCAGCGCGAACCGTGGCCTAACGTAGAAGCGCCAGTTCCTGCTCTACCCGAGAGATCATGGGGCCGTATTGCGCGCGCGAAGCCTTGGCCAGAAACGCATTGAAACACGCTCTGGCCCGGGTTCTGTCACCCGTCCTCTTATAGATGAGGCCGAGGTTGACCCACGCTTCCAGTAGATCTGGGTCGAGTTCCACCGCGCGCTCGAAGTTGGCTCGTCCTTCCGCCAGGTCCTGCCTCCGAACGGCAAGGATGCCGAGGCCGTTGTATGCATCGGCGGATTGATCGTCAATGCTGAGAACCCGGCGGAACACGCGCTCCGCCGCGGTCGCCTGGCCCTTTTCGAGATAGGCCATCGCCAGGTTGTTCTGCGCCTGCGCATCGGCTGGATCGACCTGCGCCGCCTTCTCGTAGTATGCGATTGCCCGGTTATTGTCGCCGTTTCTCAGGTACAGCTCGGCGATGTGCCCGTATAGCTTCGGGCTCTGCACGCCGTGCTTCATCGCACTCAGGTAGAGCTCAAGGGCGTCCTGGTAGCGCCCCGCCGCCGCGTAGGTAACGCCGAGATGAGAATACATCAACGGATTGGCGGGATCAGAAGCAACCGCTTTTCGGAGGAGCTCAATCCTGCGGGAGAGCGGCGGCTCGATCTCCACGCCAATCGCGAGGTGCTCCAGTTTCAGTATCTCGACACGTTCCTTCGGGTCGATGCCCTGGCCCGTGAGCTCGATCTGCCGAGGCGAGAAGCCGGAGGCGTAGCCGAGCGACCTCAACTGCTCCATCGTACGCGGGTCGACGGTACTGGTCTGGACTCTGTCCGGACCCCGGTCCGTTCGCGACAACTCATTCAGTTGCGCCCTGAGCTGCTGTGCCGCTGCGGGCCGGTCCAGGATGACGTTCCTGGTCTCCCCGCCGTCCCGCGACAAGTCATAGAGCTCCGGCTTCGGCGCCTGGATGTACTTCCAGGTATTCGTGCGTACTGCCCGGAGTTCCGACCAACCCATACTCATCTTCGGGAAAAGCGTCTCGGCGTAGGAGATGGTTGCCGGGAGCGGGTTGCTGAAAAACGCCGGAGCCAGGCTGATGCCTTGTACGGCAGAAGGTGGCTGGCGGCCCATCAGGTCCAGGATAGTGGGGAGGATGTCGATGGTCCGGGCTTGTTCTCTCACACGTCGGCCAGGGG
>JAEHDI010000151.1 GCA_016880505.1 Bryobacterales bacterium
AGGTGCAACTCGCCGCCCACGAATATCCGCGCTTCGTCCAGTTCGCCGAAACGCTGCCGATGACCGCAACGGGCAAGGTGCTGCGAAGGGAATTGCGGGCGCTGGGGTAGGGCGCGCAGCGCCGTCCCGCGCAAGCGAGTCTTCCATCGTCGTCCCTGCGAAAGCACTAGCACTACTTTGGCAGATTTAGCGATTGAGCTGCGGGACCGAATTCACAAATCAGTTTTTCAATGATTCATAGGTGGTCGGCTTTTGGAGGGCCGACCATGGTGGGCACGACGTCGGATTGGGAAGATGAACTTGGAAGCTGGCTGAAGCCATTCCTGGATTGTTTAGGTCACAAGGCACGGCGGCGAATGTGCCCGCTGTATGTTTCGGGGCTGATTGGACCGGGCGATCGTAAAAGCATCCAGCCGATGGCAGCGCGGCTGGCGCCGGGCGACTATGATCGGTTGCACCATTTCATTGCCGACGGCGTCTGGGACGCCGCACCATTGGAGCGAGAGCTGCTCATTCAGGCCGACCGGCTCGTTGGCGATAAGGATGCGGTGTTGGTCATCGACGACACCGCGATGCCGAAGAAGGGCGATCGCTCGGTTGGTGTCGCGCCGCAATATGCATCAACTCTTGGCAAGATGGCTAATTGCCAAACGTTGGTGTCGCTGACGCTTGCGTGCCGTGAAGTTCCGGTGATGGTGGCATTGCGTCTCTTCCTTCCCGAGAGTTGGACGAGCGATCCGGCGCGTTTGAAGCGTGCCGATGTTCCCGTCGAGGATCGTGCCGCGCGAACCAAGCCAGAGATCGCACTGGCCGAGATTGATCGCGTGATCGCGGCCGGTGTTCGTTTTGGCTGTGTGCTGGCGGATGCCGGATACGGTCTCAGCGCGCCGTTCCGTCAGGGTCTCACAGCCCGCAAGCTCGCCTGGGCTGTTGGCATTCCCCGTCACCTCAAGGTGTATCCGGTTGATGTGCAGCTGATTTGGCCGGTTACCAAAGTTCGGGGTCGACCACGTAAGCGGCACGTGCCAGATATTCTATCGATCGCGGCTGAAGACATGCTGGTCAGCGCCAAGTGGAAAACTGTGAGTTGGCGCAGCGGGACGAAAGGTCGGTTGAAAGCCCGATTTGCTGCTGTCCGTGTGCGTACCGCCGACGGACCTCCTCAGCGAATATGGGATAAGGGTCAGCAACATCTGCCAGGCGACGAAGCCTGGCTCATCGGCGAGCACCGCGGGTCCGGGGAGAAGAAATATTATCTTGCCAACTTGCCCGCCGAGATGGACTTGCGCGGCTTGGCTGCGACGATCAAGGCACGATGGGTCTGCGAACAGGCTCATCAACAGCTGAAGGAGGAACTCGGGCTCGACCACTTCGAGGGAAGGTCTTGGCACGGCCTTCATCGTCACGCGCTGATGACAATGATTGCATACGCATTCCTCCAACATCGCCGCCTCACAAAAGTGAGACGGGAAAAAAAGAATCAACGGGCCGCCGCCTCAACCCACGCTACCAGCCATCCGCCACGCCATCGTCGATCTCATCATTCGATCAAGCCCTCGGCGGTGTCCGTACTGCCAAGTCTGGATCGGCAGGCAAAAGCAGCGTGAGTAAATCTGCCAAAGTAGTGCTAGCGCCCGGTTTTGCCCGCCGATTTGTCGCGGCCCGCTTTGGGACGCTGGCTCTGCAGTTTCGCGATGAAGTTCTGCAAGGTTTCCGACGGCGGTCGC
>JAEHDI010001168.1 GCA_016880505.1 Bryobacterales bacterium
AGAAGAACATCCCCCGATGATGTGGATGGTCCTTGATCTCCCCGGGAAACTCCTCCATCGGAAAGTGCCGTGTGACGATGAGGCCGTCCGCCGTGCGCAAGGGGTACACGTACGGCTTGTTGCCCCCGGGAGCAAGATAAAAGACGGTGTAGGGCTTGCCGTCGATCTCTACCGCGATCTCGCCGGCTTGTCGAATGATGTTCACCTGTGCGCTCAGCGATAGAGCCAGCGGTAGAAGATGCCAAAAGCGGAATTTCATAGCGACGAGTACATCATGGAAATTCCTGAAACTCAAGCAGGATGGCGCGAGGCGAGAAACGAAACGAAGCCAACGGTCGTCGCAGGGTACCAGCCAGCTTTGCACCGGCAACCGACAGGCCAGCGCTTCTAGTTTGCTTTCCGGTCGATCGGATACTCAGTCGCGTCGGTCCGGCAATTGCGCAAGTACTCCTCCATCCTCGTGACGACGTCCTTGTGGGCGATGGCTACGTCCTTCGTCTCCGAGATGTCGGTCTGTAGATCGTACACTTCAAGTGGACGTGTGAGCCCGTGGCGAACGCCCTTCCATCGACCCATCCGAACGGCCTGGTGAAATTCACCGTCCTCGTACGACTCCCAGTACAGCGGTCGTTCGGCGTTCTGCGCCTTGCCCATCAAAGCAGGTGCGACCGAAATACCGTCAATGTTCTTAGGCAGGCCCCGGGCGCCAGCGAGGTCGGCCAAGGTCGGCAACACGTCACAGAATGACCACGGAAAGCTGCTCAGTGCGCCCGGCTTAATTCTCCCAGGCCAGCGGACGATCATCGGCACGCGAATTCCACCTTCGTAGATGGAACCCTTCTTTGCGCGCAACGGTCCATTGGTTCCAAAGGGCTTGAACTCAAAAATGCCACCGTTGTCACTGGTGAAGAACACGATCGTGTTCTCGTCCAATCCGGTTTCCTTCAGCTTGGCCATGATTCGGCCAACGTAAGTATCCATCCGCGTGACCATGGCCGCATAATTCTTGGCCTCTTCGGGCCACGATTCGTTGGCATACGGGCCCAAAGTCGGCGCCTCGAACCTGGCGTGTGGCACGGTGGGGGTGAAGTACAGGAAGAACGGCTCGTACATATGCCGCTCGATGAAGTACAGCGCCTCCCTGGCGAAAAGGTCTGATGCGTACTCGCGACGGCCGCCTCCGAGATTGCCCTTCAGCGTCTCCTTGGTTTTGTTGCGCCAGAGATAGTCCGGAAAGTGGCCGTGCGCATGTTGTTGATTGAGGAAGCCGAACCATTCGTCAAAGCCGTGATCGTTCGGCAGACCGGGCGTACCTGGCTCGCCGAGACCCCATTTGCCGAAGATGGCAGTCGAATAGCCGCGCTCGTCATCGAAAGCGTCTCGCCATTCGGGGCCTTTCAGGATTTCAGCGACGGTGACGTCGTCGGTAGTGAGCGAAACGCGACGTCCGGTACGAAGAGACGCATTTGACCGAACGGTTGTGTGGCCTGTATGCTGCCCGGTCATAAGCACGCTCCGGGACGGTGCGCAGACGGTGGCGCCGGCATAGCAGTCCGTGAATCGCGTGCCTTCGGCGGCGAGCCGGTCTATGTTCGGGGTGCGGATCAGTTTCTGGCCGTAGCAGCCGAGATCATAGACGCCGAGGTCGTCGGCCATAATAAAAACGAAATTTGGCTGAGAAGGCCGCTCCTGCCGTTGACCTCGTGCGCGCGAAGACAACGACATCGTCGTGAGCCCGAGAAATTCGCGTCGCTTCAAGCTACCAGCCTCCTTCCAAGACCACTCGTTCGAGCAAGCTCTGCTAAATGATAGTACGCAAGCGCGCCTGATAGGCGAAAGAGTCAGAAACCGCAGATCCCGATATCGTTAGCGTCATTCGCCATCAGCGACCTCGGATCCGGTCGGATGCACACAGAAGACGCAATCACTGTAACGTTGGGGCAGCACCGTTATACTGAACAGGACACGGGAGTCCAGAAAGTCCCGGTCGAAACGCTTTTGCAGGCAGTGAGGAGACTGAAGATGCGATCTGTCCTCGTGATTCCATTCATGCTGTGCTCTTTGTACGCCCAGCAGCCCGCGGTGGTGGAGGCTCTCAAGAGACCGGTTCTCGGACTCCGGCAGGGCGCGCTGGAGGTCCAGGTTTACACCGGGGCAAAGGTCCTCCCGGTACCGCACTTCCGGACCGCCGCCGAATGGGAGAGTTACGCCGCGAAACTTCGCGAGGAGGTGCTGGCGAAGGCGATCCTGCGCGGCGAGGCGGCGCGGTGGAACGAGGCGAAAACGAGGGTGGAGTGGCTTGATGCCATCGATGCCGAAGGGTACCGGGTTAAGAAGCTTCGCTATGAAGCCCTCCCCGGCCTGTGGATTCCCGCACTTCTCTATGAGCCGGCAATGCTGAGCGGAAAGGTCCCGGCGGTGCTGAACGTGAACGGGCACGAGGAAACTGGGAAGGCGACTCCGTACATACAGGCGCGGTGCATCAACTTGGCGAAACGCGGGATACTGGCGCTCAACCCAGAATGGGTGGGGAAGGGACAACTCGACATTCCTGATTTCGACCACGCCCGCATGAACCAGGTGGACCTCACGGGTACAAGCGGAGTGGGAATCCACTTTCTGGCGCAGAAGCGCGCCCTCGATCTTCTGCTGGCGCACAAGAATACGGATGCGAACCGGGTGGCGGTGACGGGCCTCTCGGGGGGCTCATGGCAGACGATCATCATCAGTTCGCTGGACACGCGAGTGAAACTGGCTAACCCGGTGGCGGGCTACTCGAGCTATCTGACGCGATCGCAGTGGCCCGAGCCAGACCTTGGGGATTCCGAGCAGACACCGACGGATCTGGGCTCGGTGGCGGATTATACGCATCTGACAGGAATGCTTGCGCCGCGGCCGGCGCTGCTGACGCACAATTCCCGTGACAATTGCTGCTTCCGGGCGGACTACGCGGTGTCTCCCCTGCTGATGGCGGCGCGGCCGATCTACGCGCTGTTCGGGAAGCCGGGTAACCTTCGCTACCATATCAACTACGACGACGGGCACAATTACGGCCAGGATAACCGCGAAGCATTCTACCGGGTGCTGCGGGACTACTTCTTCGCGGAAAACCCCAGCTTCTCGATCCAGGACATCCCGGTCGAAAAGGAGATCCGGACGCGGCAGCAACTGGACAGCCCGCTGCCGGCGGACAATCTAAACTTCCACCAAATCGCAATGAACCTAAGCCGGCAGTTGCCGCGGCGGCCGGAATTGCCGGAGGACCAGCGAGCAGCGGCAGCGTGGCAGGAAACGGGGCGGGCGAAGCTGCGCGGGATCGTGCGGGCGTATGACTTCCCGGTGGAGGCGATTGAAGCGGGAAGTGGTACGCCGCAGGGGGCCGCCGGACTCAAGGCCACCCATTGGAAGCTTCAGATGGGCGAGGCATGGACGGTGCCGGCGGTGGAACTCGCTTTTGGTACACCCAAGTCCACGGCGTTGGTTGTGGCCGATGGCGGCCGGGCGGGATCGGCGGCCGAGATCGAGCGGCTATTGACCGGAGACCAGCGGGTGGTGGCGATGGACCCGTTCTATTTCGGCGAATCGCGGATCGACAAAAGGGACTGGCTGTTCGCGATCCTGTTGGCGGCTCTGGGCGACCGGCCGCTGGGCCTTCAGGCGAGCCAGGTGGCGGCGGCGGCACGGTGGCTGGAGAGCCGGAACGCCGGACCGGTTACCGTAGTGGCCATCGGCCCGCGGTCAAGCCTGTTTGCGCTGGTGGCGGCGGGAATCGAGCCAAAGGCGATCGCGGGGCTGGAATTGCAGGAATCGTTCGGCAGCCTGAAGGAGATCATCGAGAAGAACATGACAGTCAGGGAGGCTCCGGAGCTTTTCTGCTTCGGCCTGCTGGAGGAGTTCGACATCCGGCAGATGGTGGCACTGGTAGCGCCGAGGCCGGTGAGGGTAATGGAGCCTAGCGA
>JAEHDI010000152.1 GCA_016880505.1 Bryobacterales bacterium
CGCCACCACGACGTCGTGACGCTCCACCCCGGTCGTGTCGACGCGCAGATACACCATCGTATACCGTGGATCGGGCTGCACCACGACACGACCGTGCTGATGCCACTCCCCCTTCTGCTGATCGCCCCGCGTGTCGCCGGGCCGCGGCAGAAAATCGCACGCCGTTACCGCCGCCCCTATCAGTACACACTCAAGTACCGCTCGAGCTCCCACTCGCTCACCTTTCCAATGTACTCCTGCCATTCCTCGCGCTTGGCCTCGACGAACCGCTCGTAAATGTGAGGGCCGAGCGCGCCCCGGATAACGGCGTCCTTCTCCAGCATATCCAGCGCTTCATGCAGATCGCGGGGCAGCTCGTCGATGCGATACCTGCGCCGCTCACGAAAACTCATCTCGAAGATGTTCTTGCCCACGGGGTCCGGCGGCGTAAGCTTCTGCTCCACGCCGTCGATCCCGGCCGCCAGCTGCACCGCCAGAGCGAGATAGGGATTGGCGGATGGATCCGGCATCCGCAGCTCGCAGCGCGTCCCCGTGCCCCGCCGGTCTGGAATTCTCACCAAGGGTGAGCGATTCCGCATCGACCAGGCCACATTCACGGGCGCCTCATACCCCGGCACGAGTCGTTTGTAACTGTTCACCAGCGGGTTGGTGACGGCGCAAAAGCCGCGCGCGTGGGTCAACAGACCGGCAATGTACGCCAGGGCCACCGCCGACAGCTCCCATTGCGCCTTCGGGTCGTAAAACGCGTTCGCGCCGTTGCGAAACAGTGATTGGTGGGTGTGCATGCCCGACCCGTTCTGTCCGAAGATCGGCTTGGGCATGAACGTCGCGAGGAAACCGTGCCGGTAGGCGACATTGCGCACGATAAAGCGGAACGTCGCCAGGTTGTCCGCCGTCTGCAGCGCCTCGGCGTAGCGAAAGTCGATTTCGTGCTGCCCCGGCGCGACCTCGTGATGCCCCGCTTCGACCTCGAACCCCATCGCCACGAGATCCCTGAC
Source organism: Bryobacterales bacterium (assembly GCA_016880505.1). Lineage (GTDB taxonomy): Bacteria > Acidobacteriota > Terriglobia > Bryobacterales > Bryobacteraceae > JAEHDI01. The sequence continues at coordinate 999 of JAEHDI010000152.1, forward strand.
GATCAGCCGCCGAATCTCCTCCGCCCGGTCCACCGGAGTCTGATCGAAATATCCGCCGCGATCGTGCGTCTCCGTGGTCGGATCACCAGACGCATTGAGCTGGAAAATAAAAAACTCGGCTTCGACACCGGCCATCATCTCGTAGCCGAGCCCCTTGGCCTTCGCGATTTGACGCTTGAGCGTCTGCCGCGTGCACCCGGCGAACGACGTCCCGTCCGGATTGTAGATGTCGCAGATCACCCGCGCGACCTTGCCGGCTGCGTCGCCGTTGGGAAGGACGCGGAATGTCTCGAGGTCCGGCCGCAGCACCATGTCCGATTCCTCGATCCGCACGAACCCTTCAATCGAGGATCCGTCGAACATGATGTCACCTTCGAGCGCCTTCTCGAACTGACTCTCCGGTACTTCCACGTTCTTGTTGACGCCGAGGATGTCGGTGAACTGGAGGCGCAACGAGCTTACGTCTTGCTTTTTCGCTGCCTCGAGAATCTCACGTTTCGTTGGCATGGTAGGCTCGGACGGTAAAAGACGGTAAGAGACGGTAAAGGACGGTAAAGGATGTTTTCCCTTACCGTCCCTTACCGTCCCTTACCGTCCTTTACCGTCTCAGTTCAGGCGTCGTAATAGAGGAAGAACTCATACGGATGCGGGCGCAACGCCACCGCGTCCACATCCTTCACCTTCTTCATCGTCAGCCAGGTATCGATCAGGTCCTGCGTGAAGACCCCGCCCTCGAGCAGGAAGGCGTGGTCAGCTTCCAGCGCCGCCAGCGACTCCTGCAGGCTTCCCGGCGTGTTCTTCACGTGCTTGCGCTCCTCGGGCTCCAGCTCGTACAGATCCAC
>JAEHDI010001169.1 GCA_016880505.1 Bryobacterales bacterium
AGATAACTTGGTGATTGTACAGTGAGTTATTGGTTTGGGACGCCGTGTTTTGGCGTGTGTTCCGGAGAACTCATGCATAGACTGAAACCGAAAGGCTGAGATACAGCCGGCCCGGTCCGCCAAGTGCGGGCCGGGCTTTTTTTTCGGGAGGCCGAGGATGCGGGTTCGAGTCGGGACGGCGGTGCTGGCGTTGATTGCGCTCTGCGCGGCGGCGGGCGGGGCGCCGTCGCTGACAACCATCGAGGACGTGCTGTACAAAGCGGACGGGTCGGCGTTCAGCGGAGTGGTGTTCATCGAGTGGAGGAGTTTCCAGGCGGCCGATTCGTCGAACATCGCAACGCACAGCCTGACGGTTCCGATCGCGAACGGAGTGTTGCGGGTGCACCTTGTGCCGACGACGAATGCACTGTCGGGCGCGTACTACTCGGCGCGGTATTACAGCGACGGGCGAATTCAGTTCGACGAAAGATGGTCGGTGCCACCGAGCGCGGTGCCGCTGAGGCTGAAGGACGTCCGGATTACGGGCTCGGTGGCGCCGGGCACGACGCTCCCGCCGGCGACGCAGACGCAGATTCAGGAGTCGGACGTGGTCGGCCTGGTGGCTGACCTGGCGGCGCGGCCGCTGAAGGGGCCGGAGTACGCGCCGTCGCGGACCGCGTACATCAACGAGTCTGGGATGCTAGACGCCATCGCTGGGAATCTGACCGACTGCGTGCGGGTGGACGGCACCGCGGGTCCGTGCGACGTGAACGCGAGCACCGGCCCGGGATTCGTGGATGGCGAGACGCCGGCGGGTTTGGTGAGCGGGTCGAACGCGGTGTTCACGCTGAGCGAGATCCCAAGCCCGCCATCGAGCCTGGCGCTCTACAGGAACGGCGTGCGTCAGAAGGCCGACCTCGACTATACGCTCAGCGGGAACACGATCACGTTCGCCGGCGCGTCGATCCCGCAGGCGGGCGACGTGCTGCTCTGCTCCTATCGCTTGGCCGACGCCGGGAACCCAACCGGCGCGGCGGGTGGCGCGCTGACGGGAACGTATCCGAGTCCGCAAATCGCGTCCGGGGTGATCTCGGACGTCAACGTGAGCGACGTGGCGGGGATCGCCGAGTCGAAGCTGGCGCTGAATTATCCGACACACTCCGGCGCCAACGATCCGACGGCGGACCAAAAGGCCGGAATGGCGGGGACGTCCGGCACGCCGTCGGCGACAAATAAGTACGTGACGGATCAGGATCCCCGGATGACGAACTCGCGGACGCCATCGGCCCACGCTTTGCTGGGGAACGCTCACAACGATACGACGCAGGGGACGCCGGTGCGGGGTGACATCGTCATCGCGGCCGGAGGATCACCGGCGGTGTGGACGCGGATGCCGATCGGGCCGGCGAACCGGTGCCTGATGTCGAACGGCTTCGACGCGGTCTGGAACTCGTGCCTGTATACGGGATTCGCGGCGGGCTCGGTGCCGTTCGTCGATGCGGCCGGCAACCTGGCGCAGAACAACGCCCGCCTCTTCTGGGAGAACAACAACCGGCGGCTGTCAGTGGGCAACAGCTCCAGCCTGGCGACGCTGTACGTCTGGGACTCGCTCGCGTCGACCGGACTGACCGGGCTGGTAGTGCGCGCCGGCCAGGGGCAGGGGACGACCCCGCTGCAAACGTGGCTCGACCCGAACGGGACGGAACTGGCGCGAGTGGACGTGTCGGGCAACTTTTCCGGTGCTTCGTTCCGAGGGGCGACGACAAGCGCCAAAGCGGCCTGGCGGGATGCGGGCAACTCCGCGGATCCGGGCACGCGCGCCAATGGCGACTTCTGGTACAACAGCAGCGCCCAGGCGCGCAAGACGGTGGAGGGGGATCAGACACACACCGTGCCGCAAGTGCTGTGCGGCGGCACCGGGACAGCCGCCGGCGGTCCGGGTCTCACCCGTCTGGGGAGTTGCACGATTCCGGCGAACTTCCTGAAGCCGGGGGACCGGGTGGAGGTTCGGTTCAGCTATTCGCACGAAGGCACGGCGCATGGCTTCACGTTCGAGGTGCGCTGGGGCGGGACGACGATCCTCTCTCGCGCGGGGGCGGCCGCGGAGACGCTGGTGGCGGGGCGCGCCGAGGCGGGGATCCACGCGGGAGGGGCGCAGTGGGACGTCCAAAGCTGGGGGGCCTCGCTGGCGCAGGCGTGGGGCGTCGGGAACGCCGGAGATTCGCTGGCGTCGCCTCTGGTGGTGGATTTCCTTGGGAGCATGGTTAGCGCCACGACGGACACGCTCACCTTGCGAAACTTCACGGTAGTCCGGTATCCGGCTCAGGCGAATCCGTAGGATTTCACCACGGAGGACACAGAGAACACGGAGAAGGTAAGAGATTTAGCTGGGTTTTATTGGGTTTTGCTCCGATTGTGTGCCGGTGCGCCGTCGGCCAGCATGGGGAGGACGGAAGCGCAGTTCACGAGGGAGGAACCCATGTTGAGAACCTGGAAACGAGTCAGGGAGTGGCCGTTCTGGTGTGAAACCGAAGGCCAGGACCTGATCGAGTACGCACTGATGGCGGGATTCGTCGCCGTGGCGGGGGGAGCGGCGTTCCCGCCGGTGGCGACTTCGCTCAGCACGATCTTCTCGAAAGTGGGATCGGTACTGACCGCGGCAGGCTGACCGACCTGCCGCACCCGCTTCAAATTACGGCATCGACAGGCGGGGGACGCGCGTATACAATGAGTCCTTCGTGACTCGATACGCGACCCTGGTCGAACTGCCGTCATGACCCTGCCATTCTTACCTTCCTTCTGGCTTCAGGCCACGCAATCCCGGCTGCTGACGATGAGCCCGGTGGACCTTGTCATCGTCGTCGCCTACTTCGTTCTCGTGCTCGTGATCGGGTTCTACCTGAAACGGTACGCGAGCACGGGAGAGGACTTCTTTCTCGCCGGCCGGCAAATGACGGCCTCGGTGGCCGGCCTCAGCTTCATTTCCGCCAACCTCGGATCGCTGGAGACGATGGGGTACGCGGCGGCGACCTACCAGCACGGCATGGTGATCGCGCACGCCTACTTCATCGCGGCGATTCCCGCCATTCTGTTCCTCGCCATCGTGATGATGCCGTTCTACTACATCTCGAAGACGCACTCCGTCCCGGGATATCTGAAACTGCGCTATGGCGAATCCACGCGCTCGATCTCCAGCGTTACCTTCGCGGTGATGACGATCCTGATGAGCGGGATCAACATGTTCTCGATGGCGAAGGTGATGCAGGTGATCCTCGGCTGGGATTTCAATTACAGCATGTGGGTCAGCTCGCTGACGGTCGCGGTGTACGTGATGATGGGCGGGCTGCTCTCGGCGATCTTCAACGAGGTGCTTCAATTCTTCCTGATCTGGTTCGGCTCGTTGCTGATTCCGATTCTGGGGCTCATCGAGGCGGGCGGCTGGGACAACATGGTGGCCCGCATCAACCAGCGTTTCGCCGGCCAGGACTACACGCACTTGTGGCGGAACATGGGGTCGTTCACGGACAACCCGATGGGCCTCGACTGGATCGGCGTGGTACTGGGATGGGGCATCGCGATCTCGTTCGGGTACTGGACAACGGATTTCCTCGTCGTACAGCGTGTTTTGGCCGCGAAGAACCTTCGGTCGGCGCAATTGGGGACAATCCTCGGCGCGGCGCTGAAGATGTGCGTGCCGCTGATCGTAATTCTCCCCGGGCTGCTGGGTCTGGCGGTGCTACCGATGAACCTGGTGAGCGAGCCGGAGGCGCTGCGGACGGGCCAGCACAGCTATAACGAAGTGCTGCCGCTGATGATGGCGCGCTATTGCGGGCCGGGACTGCTCGGGCTGGGAGTGACCGCGCTGATTGCCGGGTTCATGTCCGGGATGGCAGGCAACGTGAGCGCGTTCGCGACAGTGTGGACGTACGACATTTACAAGGCGCTGATCCGCAAGAAGGCGAGCGACGAGCATTACGTGAAGATGGGGCGCTGGTGCTCGATCCTCGGCGTGTTCGCGAGCATCGGCACGGCGTACCTGGTGATGTTTTTCGACAACATCATCGCTTACGCGCAGGTGATCTTCATTTTCGGAATCGTGCCGCAGTTCGGGACGATCATCCTCGGAATGCTGTGGAAGCGAGTGACGCCGAAGGGAGGCTTCTACGGCCTGCTGGCGGGCACGCTGACCTCGATCGGGCTGTTCACTTGGGTAAGGCTGGACCACGCGGCGCTGAAGTACGTGGCCTTTTATGAAAACGCCAGCGAAATGGCGGACAACATTTACCGCGCGTTCTGGTGCCTGCTGGCTACCTTCGTGGTGACCATCGTGGTGAGCCTGTTCACGAAGCCGAAGACCGACTCGGAGCTCGAAAACCTAGTGTACGGCTTGACGTCCATCCCGAAGGAAAAGGGACTGCCGTGGATCCAGCGGCCCGCCTTCTGGGCGGCGGTGGTCGGCGCCGCTTTCGTGATGGTGAACATCATTTTCTGGTAGGGACCAATGAGTGAGCAAAAACACTACATCCCGATCTGGTTCTTCGTGGGCACGCTACTGCTCTTTTATGGCGTGCTGATCACGGGCGCGGGTCTCTACTATCTGTTCGCGCCGATGCCGAACGAGGTCGCGCTCGCGCATCTGCATGCGCCGATCTGGTGGGGGGCGCTGCTGATGGCCCTGGGGGCCTTTTACACGATTCATTTCCGGCCGGGGAAGCAGTAGGGCGGTCCGTCCCCAGTCGGGTGCCCAGGCTGCGCCAAATGACCCGGCTGCGCCCTTGATCTTTTGCCGGGAGCGTCGGAAACTTGAGGGATACTTCATCCGGAGCGGCGCAACGGCGTTTGGCAAGCGGATTGCCACTGGGCGGCAAAGGGGATTGAGCCAGGAGATACGTTGATGGAGAATGAGACCCTTACGATTACCGACAATCGGACCGGGAAGACGTACACTGTCCAGTTGTTTAAGGGCGCCGTCCGGTCGATGGACCTGCGTCAGATCAAGACGGAGACCGACGAATTCGGGTTGATGTGCTACGACCCGGCGTTCATGAACACGGCGTCCTGCCAGAGCAGTATTACCTATATTGATGGCGACAAGGGAATCCTGCGTTATCGGGGTTATCCCATCGAGGTTCTGGCGGAGAAGTGCAGCTTCCTCGAAACCGCGTACCTGGTTCTGAACGGCGACTTGCCGAACAAGAGCCAGCTCGACGAGTTCACCGCCGAGATCACGCGGCACACGATGCTTCACGAGAACACGAAAAAGCTGATGGAGGGCTTCCACTACGACGCCCATCCGATGGGAATGCTGGTCAGCTCGGTGGCGGCGCTGTCGACGTTCTATCCCGAAGCGAAGAACGTGCATGATCCAGCGATCCGGCATCTCGAGACGATCCGGCTGATTGCGAAGATGGCGACCATCGCCGCTCACTGTTACCGGCACAACCTCGGGATGCCGTACGTCTATCCCGACAACTCGCTCAACGACACCGAGAATTTCATGAGCATGTTGTGGAAGCGGGCGGAGCCGAAGTACGAGCCGAATCCGGTGCTGGCCCGCGCGCTCGAGATCCTGTTCATCCTTCACATGGATCACGAGCAGAATTGCAGCACCAACGCGATGCGGGCGGTGGGAAGCTCGCTGGCGGACCCGTATGTGACCACGGCGGCGGCGATCGCGGCCCTGTACGGCCCGCTGCATGGCGGCGCGAACGAGCAGGTGCTGCGGATGCTCGACGAGATCGGGTCGGTGGAGAACGTGCCGGCGTTCGTCGACAAAATCAAGGCCGGAAAAGGCCGGCTGATGGGATTCGGCCACCGGGTGTACAAGAACTACGACCCGCGCGCGAAGATCATCAAGCAGGCGGCCGAGGCGGTGTTCGGGGTCACGGGGAAGAACCCGAAGCTCGAGATCGCGCTGGAACTGGAACGGGTGGCGCTGTCGGATGAGTACTTCATCAAGCGCAAGCTGTACCCGAACGTGGATTTCTACTCGGGCATCATTTACCAGGCGATGGGATTTACCACCGAGATGTTCACGGTGCTGTTCGCGATTCCGCGCGCAGTCGGCTGGCTGGCGCAGTGGCAGGAGATGATCCAGGACCCCGAGCAGAAGATCGCCCGCCCGCGCCAGATCTTCACCGGCCACTGGCTGCGCGACTTCGTCCCGATGGAAAAGCGGTAGGAGGCACGCCGGGTTGCGGTGGAGCGGCGGCAAGGAGCCGCTCCCGGCCTTTCACGGGGCCTTAGCGCAGCAGCATGTCGATATACGGGGTGTCGGGCGTCTCGAAGGGGCGGTAGCGGTAGTCGCCATCGACGTAGACGACGTTGCCCATCCAGTCCGTAGGGTCGGTCCAGAGGACCTTGCGCGGCGCGGCCGCTTTCACCAGATCCGCGAGGTCCCACTTCAGGCAGAAGCCCGGCATCAGCGCCGCGTGAAGGTTGAAGTGCAGCGGGCGGTCCATCACCGCTCGTAGGCTGTGCGGGGTGCGGTCCAGCCAGACGCCTCCGATCCGCGCGTCGGTGGCCGCCGCCATCAACAGCCACACGCCGGCGGCATCGCGCGCCACCGCCCGGATCGAAGCCGGATCGACGTCGGCCCGCGCCGCCAGCAGATCCACACCACGCTTGATATCGTACGCGCGCAGCCCCGGCATGCTCTTGCCGATCAGCCACGCGCGCGTGGCCGCCAGCCAGTCGCCGGGCAACTGCCGGATGCTGACGTTCCACGGCAGCCCGCGCGGCGACAGCGCCAGCACCACGGCCCCCTTCCGGGCAAGCTGAAGCGCGAGCGGCGACGGCGCCGGTCCGGTCTCGACGACCACAATCCCCGGCCTCCGGACAGCCCCCCGCGGAATCAGCAGCGCCCCTCCGATCTCGAGCCCGCGCTCGGTCTCGAAAGTCACCGTCTGGGTCGTGATGTCGGCCGTCGACGCCTCGGCGACAACTTTCACGTTGAGGGGCGTCTCGGCGACGGGCCGCATCCAGTTTCTGAGCGCGTTGAGCAGTTCACCCGAGCCGCCGGACTGCATTCTGCTCTTCGCTCCATCACGAATGGCTTCGTAAATGTCGCGCGACCCGAGGCCGGTCGAAACCTGGCCGGTTTTGGTCGCGAGAAGCTCGTGATCGGGAAGGATCTCGACCTCTTCTTCGCGCGCGTCTCCCCGGCCGTCCTTCAGCCAGCGGATCATCCAGCCGTAGATCGCCTCGCGAACCGGCAGCGGCGTGCCGTGGCCTCCCGGTCCGATCACCCACGCGATTCTCTCCTCGGCCCCGTAGACCGAGTACCAGCGTTTCGCCTCCTGGTAGACCTGCCGCGCGCCCTCGAGCGGGAAGAAATCGTCGACTGTGTTCGCGATCAGCCAGGGCTTCGGCGCGAACAGCTCCACGTAATCCGTCTGGTCCAGTCCAGACGAAAGGAAGTTCGGGAGGCTCTGCTCGGAATCGCCGACCGATCCCGGGAACAGAATCCGGAACGAATTCATGTAGCAGGCCGGCGCGGCTACCTTGATGCGCGGGTCAAGCGCGGAGATGTAGGTCGTCAGCGTGCCGCCGCCGGAGCAGCCGGTACAGCCGATGCGCTCGGAATCGACCTCGGGCCGGCTGACGAGGTAGTCGAGCGCGCGCTTGGCATCCCAGATGCGATATCGCGCAAAGCTCTCGCCGGCGAGAATGCTCTGCGCGCCGGGCAGGAAATGCTGATCGGTGGATCCGCCCGCGAGCGACTTGCCGGTCCGCTCATCGTAGGCTTGCAGCCGTTCGCCCTGGCCGATGGGATCGTAGACAAGGACGACGAAGCCTTTGAGCGCGAGGTTGGCCGCGATCAATTGCACGGCGGGTTTCCCCTGATCCCAGTGGCCGAGCGGCAGGAGCACGGCGGGATAGCGGCCCGCCTGAGCCGGACGGTACAGGTTCGCAGTCACCCAGACTTTCGGCAGGCTTTCGAAGACGACATTCTCGATGATGTACTTACCCTTGTCGATGCGGCCGGTGACGTTGGCGTTGAGCGGACCACTATAGTCGGGCAGCCCGCCGATCAGCTCGAGGATTTTCGCACGTACGTATTGCTTGCGCGCGTCGGCCTGCTCCGGTGTACGGACCTTCGCGATTTCGGCGGCGCGCCGGTCCAGCTGCTCCTGCGCGATACGGTCCATCCAGCCGAGCAGCCGGGACT
>JAEHDI010001170.1 GCA_016880505.1 Bryobacterales bacterium
CGGAAAGTCGATAATATCCGGGTCGCTAAACAGGTTGTAAAGAAAGGGCTCGACGGCGTCGACAGAGTCCGGACCTCCGAGTTGAAACAAAACGACACCAATCCGGCGACCTGAAGGGCTGGTTCCAGACATTTCGATGAGCATGAGTCTAACATCATTCGCAAAGCGGTCATTCCTTCCGCTGTAAAATAGCTGCTAACGACGACCGCGGGCGATGGGGAGCGCGGTTCTGTGGCTATCCTCCCCTCGCGAGCGGCGTATAAGGGTTTTCGGGGAAAGGATTCGATGTGAAAACGACCCAAATGCTGCTTTGGTCCGGGCTCCTGGCGGTTGGGCTGTGTGCTGCTTCGGACGTGCCCACCCCAGCGGAGCAGATCGCTTCCGCCGTCCTTGCCGCGCCGGAGGAACTTCGCTCTGGAGCGGCCGTTCTCGGCTACAACGCACAGGGGGCGCTTGCCACGCTCCGCGAGGGCAAGAACGATCTCATCTGTCTTGCCAGCGACCCGGGCCAGAAGTCGTTCGGCGTCGCCTGTTACCACCGCGACCTTGAACCTTACATGGCGCGTGGGCGCGAGTTAGCGGCTCAGAAAATCAGTGGCAAAGAGCGCAACGAAGTCCGATGGAAGGAGGTCGCAGAGGGGAAACTCACCATGCCGCGCGAGCCGCGGACGCTTTACGTACTCACCGGAACCGGCTTCGACGCCGGCGCCGGGAAGGTGACCGACGCCTACCTCCGCTGGGTGATCTATGTGCCCTTCGCCACGCCCGAGTCCACAGGACTGTCGACCAAGCCCGCCGAGAACGCGCCATGGCTGATGTACCCCGGGACCGCGGGCGCGCACATCATGATTAACCCCAGCAAGAAGTAGGGGGGCGCTGCCGGTCGGGGCGCCGCTCAGAGGGCCAGACCCTTGGCGGGTTGACCACGGAGGAGAAACGTTTTCGAAAACGAGCCTTTTCCGCAGACCTTGAATGAGCCGAAGTCCTTGTACCAGTCACCCTCCGGCACCTCCGGCTTTGATTCGACCCAGAGACGGAGCTGGTTCAGGTCCGAGACACTGATCTCCCTGTCACGCATTCGCTCGATCAAGTGTTGCCGGACCGCGGCGGGAAACTTGTCCCAACTCTCAATCTTCGGCATCAGTCGCCAAATACCAGACGGCCGAGTTTGTCGCCAAGGCGCTTGACCTCACCGGGATCGGTGGCATCGCGGAAACGCTCGGCAAGCTCGAAGAATTCCCGCTGTTTTTGCTTCTCCGCTTCGATGCCGTTCTCGATGAGTTCCACCAACATCCGATTGGCGCTGAGCCTGCGATTTCTGGCCATCCGGCGAACCTGTACGGCAACCTTGGATGGCAAGGTCACGCTCTGCCGGACCGGCTTGTTTACGGACCCCATGTCATCAGTATGCACCAAAATGGTGCGTCCCGGCAGCCAAGCCGGAAGCCTGGTCCTGCACTCAATCGCCACGACTCACGTTTGCGAGGGCGCCCAAGATTCTGCCCGGTGCGAGTGCTCCGGGCGTGATATAAGGATATTTCGGTCCGGTTCGTCGGAACCACCTTCGAAAAAGGAGAATCCGCAATGAAACACACGCTCCACTGGAAGATCCTGGCGGCGTGCGCGGCGTTCGCTCTGCTCGCCGCCTGCACGAGCGCACCGAAAAAAGTCGAGGTTGACACCGCGAAACTAGCGATGTTCAAGCCGCTGCCCGCGGTCATGGAGTCGGCCTCCAACCCGCTCACGGAGGAGAAGATCTCCCTCGGCCGCATGTTGTATTACGACAAGCGGTTGTCCAAGGGGCAGGACGTGTCCTGCAACACATGTCACAAGCTTGACAATTTCGGCGTCGATGGCGAGGAGACGTCCGAGGGTCACCTCGGCAAGCGGGGCGACAGGAACTCTCCCACCGTCTTCAATGCCGCCGGCCACTTCGTGCAGTTTTGGGACGGCCGGGCTCCCGACGTTGAAGAGCAGGCGAAGGGCCCGGTAATGAATCCGGTGGAGATGGCCATGACCTCCAACAAACAGGTGGTGGCGGTGCTGAAATCGATGCCGGGATACGTGGAAGCCTTCAAGAAAGCCTTCCCGGACGACAAAGACCCGGTCACGTTCGACAACATGGCGAAGGCGATCGGCGCCTTCGAGAGGAAACTGGTCGCGCCGTCGCGATGGGACAAGTTTCTTCAGGGTGACCAGACCGCGCTGACCGACGTTGAGAAGGCCGGCTTCAACAAATACATGGAGGCCGGCTGCCAGGCTTGCCACGCAGGCCCGTATGTGGGCGCGCAGATGTACCAGAAGATCGGGGTGGTGAAGCCGTGGCCTGACACGAGCGACGAGGGACGGTTCAAGGTTACCAAGCAGGAAGGCGACAAGATGATGTTCAAGGTGCCCTCGCTGCGGGGCATCGAGAAGACCGGCCCCTACTACCACGACGGCTCGGTAAAGGTGCTCGACGAGGCGGTCAGTCATATGGCCGAGTACCAGCTCGGCAAACAAATGACGCAAGAAGAGGTCGCGTCCATCGTGGCCTGGCTGAAGACGCTGACTGGAGAAGTGCCGGCCGATTACATCAAGGAACCGGTCCTGCCGCCCAGCACGGACAAGACACCGAAGCCGCAGAAGAGCTGAGACGGGGAGCGGCAGAGGCCGAAATCTCAACCACAGAGGCCGCAGAGGCACAGAGAAAAATACTACCGGAGTGACTACTCGATCACGCAGATGTCCTTGAGGTTGCGGTAGTCCTCGGCGTAGTCCAGGCCGTAGCCGACGACGAACTCGTCGGGGATCTGGAAACCCGAATAGGCGACGTCGACGGGCTGGATTCGCCGTGAGGGCTTGTCGAGAAGCGCGGCGATGCGGAGGCTGCGCGGCTTGCGCTGCGAGAGCACCTTCAGCAGGTAGTTCAACGTAATCCCGCTGTCGACGATGTCCTCGATGATCAGCACGTGGGCGCCCTCGATTGACGAGTCGAGGTCCTTGGTGAGCTTGACTTCGCCGGAGCTGGTCTTTCCCTTTGCGTAGCTCGAAATGCCGATGAAGTCGATCCGCGCAGGGCGGGTGATGGCGCGGGCAAGGTCGGAGAGGAAGAAACATGCGCCCTTGAGGATGGCGACGAGGTAGACGGGTCCCTCAGGGTAGTCCGCATCAATCCGGGCGCCAAGCTCGTGGACTCTCTTCTGAATCCGTTCGGCGGTAATCAGCACTCGAAACGAAGGCTGAGGCATCGCAAATCAATCGAATTCCCGATTGTAGTACGATACTCGGCAGGAGCAGATCCTGAGCAGAGTGAGATCCGACAAGCAGGCGCACGAGACTGGGAAGCCCGAAGACGAAAACTCCGAATCGGCGAGCCCTTTGTGGCTGGCGGCGGTCCGCGCCGCGGAATCGAAGAAAGCCGTTGACATCCGGGTACTGGACCTTCACGAGATCACTTCCTTCACCGATTTCTTCGTGATCTGCACGGGGACCAACCCACGCCAGATCCAGGCGATCAGCGACGAGATCAACATTCAATTAAAGCGCCGGGGCGAACTTCCCATGAGCCTGGAAGGGTACGATAACGCCGACTGGGTGCTCGCCGACTACGGCGATTTCATCGTTCACGTTTTCTCGGAGAAGGCCCGCACCTACTACGATCTCGAGCGGTTGTGGCGGAACGCCAAGCCGGTGGAATTGCCGGAGGGGTGACCGCTCCCTTTGGTCGCGGCTCGGTAACTGCATCCGCGCGTCAGCAGACGCGTTCGGCGGTGGTGAGGACGCCGCCGGCGGCGGTGAACTCCTCGATGGCCCGGCGACCGTCGTCATCCTTGAGAGTTCGGATCGCGTCCGTCACTAATTCCACCGGCTTTCCAGTCTTAAGCAGCCCGAGCACGGCGCAGCGAACGCAGTACTCCGTCACAACCCCGTAGACCACGTAGCGTTCGGCGTTCATGCGCGCTAACAGCGCGGGCAGATTGGGATTGGTGAAGACGTCAAGATCCTGTTTCTGGACGATGATCTGCTGTGCGCCGTCGATTTC
>JAEHDI010001171.1 GCA_016880505.1 Bryobacterales bacterium
ACCCGGATGGTTCTGACATATGGTGCCTCCCTCGGAAGCGCGAGCGAACCTCTGGCTCAGCGCAGCGGCTTGAGCGCCGCCCTGAGCTCCTGAGCGAAGATCTCCGGCTGCTCCCACGCGGCGAAATGGTCGCCCTTTTCTACTCGGTTGGTGACGGGCGCCGGCGAGCGCCGTCACCTCGTCGTCCAACAGCTCCTGGATGTGCATCAGCCCCAAGGGGATCAACTCCCGGATCAGCTCCACCTTCGCGTCCACGGCCATCGCCTCGTACTCCGACCGGCGCACCACCCGGACCTCACCCAGCATACGAGGCTACTTGCGTTCGCGCGCCGCATGTGGGAATCTCACGATCGGCTCCTCCTTCTGCGGCTGGTGGTTGCTTCGACAACGCCATCAAACCACAGCGGTTGGAGCCGCTTCAATTCTTAACTAAAGATAGGTAAGACTCCGGTTTGCCCTGATAGAGCCAATGTATCCTCCTCTCTCACTTCTGTACGTCACGCGTATCCGATTCTTCAAGGTGCGTAGCGGGTGAAGATGTAGTCGCGATCTTTGATGGCCTGGTGGCAGGGGAAACAGGTTGTGAGCACGGCCGTCTCGGCAGGCTTGCCGTCGTTGAAGTGAGCGTACCCCCAGCCGCCGGTCGCGGCGTATTTTTTCGAGTCCTTGACCATGAATTGAACCCCGTTCTTCGGGTGTCCGGCCACGAAGGACTGGGCACGGCCAAAGGTCTTGTTGTTTTCCTCCGACGCGTCGTAGCTCCACGCGATTCGGGCAATGATTGTGCCTTCCGGGAACGGAAGCTTCTCTTCGCGGTAGGCTCTGATCGCGAGATCGTTGCCCAGAATGGCGCGGATATCGTCGAGCTCACCTTCTTCGCGGGCCACCGAGACCAGCCTCCAGTCGCGGTATCCGGGGGGAATTTTGGTGACGAAGACCGGGGCGGCCTCTCCAGCACCGTGTCCGGATGAGGGGAAGATCCAGGCAGCCACGCCGGCCAGCATTACAACGACAACCAGCAACACAGCGATTCGTCTCATACGGTATCTCCCTTCAAAGATGCGGCAGTTGAACCCACGTAAACCACGGGAAGACGGAGCGCGTACGCCGCGCGCCATCTTTCCAACTCCGACTGGCGAAGGGACCGGAACACCGCGCGCACCTCGGTCGTGAAGAGCTCCGGCTGTTCCCAGGCTGCAAAGTGACCGCCTTTCTCGGACCTTGTTGTAGTGGATGAGCTTGAGATACGCCCGCTCCGCGCAACTCATGCACACCGAGACTATCGGCCCGCGAGCCCGGACGCGGCCGAAGCCCGTCGCCAGCTTCGAGGAGGTCGGTCTGGCGGATGCTACACCGGCGTGGCGCTCCCCTCAAGGGCCCGGGGCGATGGCGCAAAAGCGCCGCACGACCTCAGCGGCGGCCGCGGGCCGAGCGGGGCCTCTGTGAACTTCGCCGGCAATGCCGGCCGGGGGCAGGGAGCGGGATAGCTTCAACGGCTGGCGCTCCAAGCGCGGGACTGAGGTCGCGGCCCCATCGAGCACCATGACGACGTTGTCGTCCGGATGGCGGCAGGCGATCTCGTCAAGGAAGATCTGCATGCACTCCGTATTGACGTGCGGCAGCACCAGGCTGTCGAAGCAGCCGTCCTGTGGACTCACCGCGCCATAGGCGTAGGTGTATTGTTGCGTCACCATGGCTTTGACGAGTGGCCGCGCCGGGCGGCGGCACCAGCAGGAGCGGGTATCCGAGATGCGTCCGAAGCGCGCCTCGTCC
>JAEHDI010001172.1 GCA_016880505.1 Bryobacterales bacterium
AAAGCGAATCACTAGGCAAGCAATCCGTCGAAGGAGTAATGGCGGAAGGAACCCGTACGACGATGACCATTCCGGCCGGCGAGATCGGGAATGAGCGTCCGATCGTGGTGGTTTCCGAACGCTGGTATTCGTCGGAATTGCAGACGGCCGTTCTCACGAAACAGAACGACCCGCGGTTTGGGGAAACGACGTACCGGCTGACAAATATCCAGCGGGCGGAGCCGCCGCAGTCACTGTTCGAACCGCCGCCGGGTTACACGGTCGAAGAGCCGGACAAGATGATCCAGATGCTCATGAAGAAGAAAAAGGACGACTAGACTTCCGCTCCCTGCGGTCGCGGCCCTTCTTGCTGAGAGGCCCGCCGGACGATAAGCCGGTTTCTGTACCCTCGCGGGCGGCAGTCATTCCTCTGGGCCCGGCATTACTGCCGGGCTCTAGCGACCTACCCGAGAGTCGAACGGAGCGGGCCGCCCCTCCCCTCCTATTTGGTCTTGCTCCGCGTGGGGTTTACCCTGCCAGCCGGATCGCTCCAGCCGCGGTGCGCTCTTACCGCACCTTTTCACCCTTACCTCCCCGAAACCGGAAAGGCGGTGTATTTTCTGTGGCACTTTCCGTGATCCGTTTCCGGACCCCCGGCCGTTAGCCGGCACGCTGCCCTATGGAGACCGGACTTTCCTCCCCCTTGCGGGAGCGACTGCCTGTCCGGCGAACCTCTCAATTATAATTATCGCATTTAATTTATTAGCCGCAAGAATTCCGGGGCTTAAAATCCAACGATCTGTAGTATATTCGAGTAGTTACGGGTAACCCCGAAGCTTTGAGAAAGCGGCCCGGCAGGTCAACCCGAGCGAATATCTTAATGGAGGAGAGTTGAAGATGCGGCACAGGTACACGCTGCTACTGGTCCTCATCATCTCAGCCCTGGGCTACACGACGACGATGTCAGGTCAGGGCCTGACGACGACCGCAACAAAAGACGATTGGGAAGAGATCAACTTCGAGTTCAATTCATCCATTCTGTCCGACGGCTACCCCAGCCTGTTGCGGCTCGCTGAGTTGCTGGGTCAGAACCCCGACTACAAGGTGACGGTAGAGGGACACACCGACGCGATCGGATCTGACCGCTACAACGACAAACTAGCGCAGGCACGCTCGGAAACAGTAAAGAGCTTTCTGCTGAAGTACGGCGCACAGGCGAACCAAGTGACAACGTCGGGACGCGGCAAGCGTGAGCCGAAGGTCGACAACCGCACGAAGGAAGCGCGGTTCATCAACCGTCGGGTCGTAATGACGGTCCGGGACGGCCAAGGAAAGATCGTGAGCGCCGGCGGCGTCGGCGACGCTATCAAGGCCCTCCAGGAAATCGCCAAGAAACAGGAAGACTGCTGCAACGACATCCTGAAGAAGCTCGACAAGCTGGATGAGATTCTGGCGATGCTGCGTGACCTCAAGCGCGAGAACGACGGCCTGAAGGCGGACGTGGCCAACTTGAAGCAGGCGCAAAGCGGCCTCAAGGATCAGGTGGCGTCGCTGCCGAAGCCGCCGGAGAGGGCGGAACTGGCGCAGATCATGGAGACGACCGCAAAGAAGGCGATCGATGAATCACGGCCGAAGCGCTTCGCTCTGCTGGGGCTCAACGCCGGTCCGGACATGACGGGCAACCTGAGCGTGACCGGAAAGGGCCGGTACTTCGCGCCTTTCGGCGAACACCACGCGCTGCAAGCGGAGGCCGAATACCTGCGTTACTTCGATCGCCAGGAAGGGCAGTTCGACGTCGGCCTGGTCAACCGGTACAAGAACTTCCAGGCCGGCCTGTTCTCGAGTTTCAAGCGTGTGGATATGAAGGAGTACAGCTCCGGCGGCACTCTCGGCCAGGCGGCCGTAGCCATGGATTACCTCTTCTCGCGCGGGCGCATCGGGATGTACGGGACCAAAGCGTTCCTGGATAACCCGGTGATACACCGCGCCGGCATAAGCCGCAACATTTTCGAAGAGACATACCTGAAGGTGGTCGACCAGATCGGCGGCAGCACGCAGATCGGGTTGCACAAAGACGCCTACATCGAGGGCAACCTCGGCGCGCTCTTCCGCCAGGGCGGCAGCAACCGGCCGGGCGGCATGGTGCGATTCGTGCAGCCACTCAATCCAAGCTGGGCCTTCACCATGGAAGCGGGCCTGAACGAGACGCTGGTCGGCGTGAACAACAGCGGCCGCGTGGTGTTCGGGTTGCAGTTCGGCAACTGGGTGCGGCCGAAGGATTTCGTCGGGCTGAATCATCCGGTCCCGATGGACGTTCCACGCGTCCGGTACGAAGTGCTGAAGAAGCGGGTTCGCACGGGCAACGATCCGCCGGTGGCGGACGCGGGTGCGGACCAGATCGGCGTCGCCGCGGGCCAGATCACGCTCGACGGTTCGAATTCGTATGACCCGGACGGCGACCCGATTACGTTCGAGTGGGCGCTGACCGGCGGCCCACAGGTATCGCTCTCGGGAATGAACACCGCGCAGGCCACATTCACCGCGGCTGAGGGCCAGAGCT
>JAEHDI010000153.1 GCA_016880505.1 Bryobacterales bacterium
CGGAGCGCTTCACGGAAGGGCAGGACCTGCCGTCCTGCAAGAACCTTTGCGGCCGCGGAAGGTGGGAACTAGTGCGCCCGGACGGCGAGGCGGAGAAAAAGCAGGGCTAGAATTCAGCACCGGGCCGGGGGCCCGGAGCGGCTCTGGAGAGCCGCCCCACAACGGCCGCCAGCTACAGCGTTTTGACCCAGCCCTGTTTCTCGACGCTCTCAAGCACCTTCACGAGCAGCTTCATTCCCCAGAGACCATCTTCGAAGGTTGGAAATTCGACCGGCGCCGAGGGATCAGCCACCTTGCGGTAAAAGCGGCGGTGGAGCTGTTTGTGCGTATCGTCGTAGCCCTCGCTGTGGCCACCCGGCAGGTCGGCATAGCTTGCAGCCGCCGGATACAGCAGCGACTGGTCTTTCATGATGAGCTGGTTCGGCGAGTTCCGCTGGCCGATCCAAAGCTCATCGGGCTTTTCCTGGTTCCACATGACGCCACCCTTGGTGCCGAAGATTTCAACCTGGAACCGGTTCTTGCAGCCTGAGGCCACCTGGCTCACGGTGAAAGCGCCTCTCGCCCTGTCGCCCATCCGCAACAGAACCGCGCCGTAGTCCTCCGTGTCGATCGGGACTTCGTCGTAATCCTCCGGCCGCAACGTTTTGCCGGCAAACGTCTGGATGGCGACCCTCGGCTTCTTGCGGGTCTTATGGAACGTCTGGAGATCCGCGCACAACGCGGTGATCTTCATCCCGGTGAGGTGCTGGATCATGTCCATCCAGTGCGATCCTATGTCGCCCATCGCGCGCAGTCTGCCGTTGTCTTTCGACTCGATCCGCCAGTTGTAGTCGGTATCGTACAGCAGCCAGTCCTGGGAATACGTCCCCTGCACCAGCAGGATGTCGCCCAGATCGCCGGCGGCGATCATCGCGCGAATCTGCTGCACCACCGGGTAGTAGCGAAGGTTGTGATTGACGCAATTGGCCAGCTTCGTCGCTTTGGCAAGTTTCACCATCTCCGCGGCTTCCGCAACATCAAGCGTCAGCGGCTTCTCGCACACGACGTGCTTGCCGGCCTTCATCGCCGCTTTTGACACGGGATAGTGCAGCGCATTCGGCGTACACACGTGGACGGCGTCAATTTTCGGATCGGCGAGCAGGGTCCGGTAGTCACCGGTCGTCCTCTCGATGCCCATCGCCTTCCCGAACGCCGCTGCTTCTTCCGCTGAAATTCCGGCCACCGCGGCCACTTCCACGTTGCCCAGCCGGCGGATGCTTTCGGTGTGCACCCGCCCCATGAACCCCGCTCCAATCACTGCTGCTTTCAGTTTCCGCATGAGACTCCACCTTTCCGGATGTAGCGATTTGTCTTCGTCACATCACACTCTAATACAATTGAGAAGAAACGAGGAGCGCTTGCGATGCTCGTCCGCATCCGCGTCCGGTATCGTCCGGCGCGGAAAACGACCATCTCCGAAGAACGCCGCCGGCTGCTAAGGTCAGTGGAAAACTGTCTGATGTCCGGCTCCGCCGCCGCGCTGCTGCTTGTCGTGTGGTGTCTGGCGACGGATCTGGATTGGGCCGGCCGGTTCTCCATCCCTTCGGGCCGCCTCTCACATTGGCAACTCTGGCTCGCTCTCGCTGTGCTGCTTCAGGTGTTACGGTCGTGGCTTGGGCGCTACGGCCGGGGCGGCGACGAGGCCATGCCGTAGCCGGAATCAGACTCCGCGGCGACCAATCCCGACATCACCGCCGAGTACAGCGCATTGCTCCGACCGCGCGTCTCGCGCTCCGGCGCGTCCGGAAAGGCCAGGTGCTCGAGTTCGTGCATCAGCACCGCGACCGTCGCCGCTCGAACATGCAGGGAGGCAAGGCGGCCGCCCATGTCCCCGAGCGCCATTGAAGAAAGCGGCTGCGGCTGCCACTCCCGGATACCTTCGTAGGCGATGTCGATCTCACCGGTCGCACTGCCGAGATCGGATGCCAACCTCCGCGTCAGCCGCGACTCCGTACCTCGCGGGTGATAGTGCCCCAGGCATCCGCACGGGTTCCGGCGGCGCAGTAGCACCACAACGATCGCTGGAAGCGCCGGCAGGAGCGCTTCGTACGGCGAGCGGGTTTCCTGAGTGAGCAGCGGGAATGTGTGGGTGTACGCTGCTTCGACTTCTTTCGCCTCGTCGAGGGCGCCACGCGGGTAGCTGAGGAGCAGGAGCGGCCAATCCGGATCTCCACGCACCAGCATTTGCTCGCGGCCCCGGATGCGGCCGGATAGCCGTTCCAAAATCCCTGGAGGATGCACCAGACTTGGGCGCCGGCGCAGCATTTTCAGCGCGTGTACCGCTTTTGTTATTCTTTCATATGTAGGCCCGTCTGCTTCATGCCAAGCACCGCCAGATACAGCACCTCCCGGTCTTTCTATGGTCGAGGCGTGCCCACGGGCGTGAAGTGGCTGCTGATCGTCAACTCCGCGCTGTTTGTTTTGTACTTTTTCGCGGTGCGGGTCGGGGCGGGTTCCTGGTTCAGCGACTTCAGCCTGTGGCCCCGCGCCGTTATCACCCTTCCGGCGTTCTGGCAGCTATTCTCCTACATGTTTCTCCACGACCCGTACGGGTTCGCGCACATCCTGTTCAACATGCTCGCGCTGTGGATGTTCGGCTCGGACCTCGAATGGGACTGGGGAACCAAGCGCTTCCTCCAGTACTACTTCCTTTGCGGCGTAGGCGCCGGAGTGTCGGTGGTGGTAGCCAACGTGCTCTTTGGAAGCCTGGACAGCCGGACCATCGGCGCCTCGGGCGCGATCTACGGGCTACTGCTCGCCTTCGGCGTGCTCTACCCGGACCGCATCGTTTTGTTCAGTTTCCTGTTCCCGATCAAGGCGAAGTACTTCGTGATGATCATCGGCGCGATCGCCTTTCTGAGCTCGATCGGCGCGAGCGGGGGCGGTGTCAGCCACGTCGCCCATTTGGGCGGCATGGTGTTCGGGTTCCTGTTCCTGAAACGAAAAAAGCGGCAGTTCAACCTAACAATCCCGGTGGGGCGATGGTACCGGCAGTGGAAAATACATCGCGCCCGCAGGAAGTTCGACGTTTACATGCGTGACCGCGACTCGAAGCGCGGCCCGTGGGTGAACTGAGCGGGCGTCCGCCGGCTGCGTCCCGACCCCTCCGGACCCTTTGCTATAGTCGATAGTAGGAGCGGGGGATTTCACCATGAAACGAATCGCCTTGGCGACGGCAGCCCTTGCAGTGGCGTCGTTTGCGCTCTTGATCGCGCAGGAAGGTCCGAAGAGCCAGACGTCCGAGACGGTTGCGAAGCCTCGCAAGAAGGAAGCCGAGGCGGAACAGCCCAAGATCCCTTCGGTATTTACAAAGAAGGACAAGCCCGATCTGCCGGCGGGCACGCCCACATTTCGCAGCGACGTGCTGACCGTGAACCTCGAGGTGGCCGTCCTCAGCAACAAGGGTCAGTTCATTCCGGGAATTCCCCAGGGTAATTTCCGGATCCTCGAGGACAGCACGCCTCAACAGATCGCCACGTTCGAGAAGGGCGAGGCGCCGATGACGGTCTGCCTCGTCATCGAATTCAGCAACCTGTTTCAGTACTACTGGGGCGAAACGTGGTACCAGACGCTAACGGCGGCTTACGGCTTCCTCGAGACGCTCAAACCAGAGGATTACGTGGCCGTGGTCGCCTACGACATGCGTCCCGAGATTCTATCGGACTTCTCCACCGACAAGCGGAAGGCGTACGAGGCGATGCAACGGCTCCGAATCGCCGGTTTTTCGGAAGCCAATCTTTTTGACGCCCTCACGGATACCGTGGAGCGAATGTCGCCAATCGAGGGACGCAAGGCGGTGATCCTGATCTCGTCCGGCATGGACACCTTCAGCAAGCTGACTTTCGACAAGACCCGCCGGATTCTACAGAACGCCGGCGTGCCGATTTACGCCATCGGACTGATGCAGGCGCTTCGCGAGTGGTACGACGCTCGCGGAGCCATGGGATCGATTGCCCGGCTCGACTTCCTCCAGGCTGACAACCAGCTCCGGACCTTCACCAAGGAAACAGGCGGACAGGCCTTTTTCCCGCGCTTCTATGGTGAATTCCCCGGGATCTTCCGAACCATCTCGGAGACCCTCCGGAATCAGTACACCATCACCTACCAGCCCACCAACCAGACGCGCGACGGCAAGTTCCGCAAGATCAAAGTGGAACTTGTGAACCCCGCCACCAACGAGCCGCTCCGCATCACAGACGAGAAGGGCAAGCCGCTCAAGTATCAGATCATCGCCAAGAACGGGTACACGGCGCCGCGGGAAGTCGAATAAACGGACCGCACACTTCGCGCACCCAAAAGTCAAGCGAAACATCTCGCTTCGCTACAATTCGATACAGAACGATTGACAGTCCTGTTGCGCCTTTGTTAATTTCGGCTCGTTCGAATGACATCTCGTTCCCGTTCCGACTCCTCGCTTCACGCTCGAATCCTCCTGGTCGACGATAACAAGAGCGGCCTCTCCGCCCGGAGAGCCATCCTGGATGAACTTGGGCACCGCACCACCACCGCCTCTGGGGGCGAAGACGCTATCGAGCAGTTCAGCCACGGCAAGTTCGACATCCTGGTCACCGACTACCGGATGCCGAAGGTGGATGGCCTCGAGTTGATCCGCCGCGTCCGCGCCGTTGACCCAGCGATGCCGATCATTTTGCTCTCGGGCTACGTCGAGGCCTACGGCCTGGACGAATCGAACACCGGAGCAGATATTGTGCTTCCCAAGAGCGCGAATGAAGTGGCGCACTTGATCCGGGCGGTGAACCGATTGCTTCGACGCAAGGTCACACGCAAACCGCCGGGACGCCAACAGACCCAGCCCACCTCGAAGCGCCACACCGCCGGCCGCTGAGCGCCCGCCGGCAGTCCTCCGCAGCGGTTTATCATCAGTGGAGGAGCGCACTCATGTTGGAGATCACGTGGCTTGGACACGGCACATTCCAGTTCCGGCTCCCTTCCGGCGAGGTCATTCTGGTTGACCCGTGGATCGAGGGAAACCCGACCTATCCACAGCGGCATGAAATCACGCGATTGGATACCATGCTCATCACGCACGGGCACTACGATCATGTTCATGACGCGGTACCGCTGGCGAAAAAATTCTCACCTAAAGTTGTCGCGATTTTTGAGACCTGCCAGTGGCTGGAGTCCAAGGGGGTCACCAACACTTCCCCGATGAACAAGGGCGGCTCCCAGCAGGCCGGCCCGGTCACTGTGACGATGACGCACGCCGTTCATAGCTGCGGCATTCTCGACGGCGGCCAGATCATCTATGGCGGAGAAGCGTGCGGTTTCGTGCTCACGCTTCCCGACTCGCGGCGCGTCTACTTCGCGGGCGACACCAACGTGTTCACCGACATGCAGTTGATTGCGCAGCTTTACAATCCCGAGCTCGCCTTTCTCCCGATTGGCGATCTGTTCACCATGGGAGCCAGGGAAGCCGCAGCGGCCTGCCGGCTGTTGCGCCCCCACAAGGTGGTCCCCATGCATTTCGCCACGTTTCCACCGCTGACGGGTCGGCCGGAACAATTGGCGGAACTCCTCCGGGACATCCCCGAAACCCAGGTTTGGCCGCTCGAGATCGGCAAGCCGGTGACCTGGTAGCGAGCGGACCGGGCCATGGCCGACGAGAAGCCGACGACGCGCGAGAAGACCAAGCGTCTGGGCGCCTGGTTCCTCGGGCCAAAAGCAGAGAACGCGAGCTTTGAGGAGGAGATGATCCTCCACGTGCTTCGCGACTATTTCTACTGGCGCCGAAATTACTTCCCGTCCGACGAGATTATCGTCACGCAGCAGATGCGGCGCGAGTTCCTGGATTGGACCGACGCGCTGCTCCAGCAACTCAGCGAGATGCTGGCGCGCCTCCGCCGGCATTTCCCGTTTTACAGTCCCCGCTATATCGCCCACATGCTGTCCGACCAGACAATCCCGTCGGTGTTGGGCTACTTCGCCGGCATGCTGTACAACCCGAACAACGTCACTCCGGAGGCGGCGCCGGTGACGGTGGAGTGGGAACTCGAAGTGGCGGCGGACATCCTCAAGATGCTTGGCTACCGTTGCCCTCCCACGCCGGGCGCTCACCATCGGGAACTGCGCCGGGAGTTCGGATGGGCTCACATCACGAGCGGCGGAACCGTCGCCAACCTGGAAGCGCTGTGGGTGGCGCGCAACATCCGCTACTTTCCGCCGGCTGTCAAGCGGGCCGCTGAGAGCCACGGGGTTCCGATTGGCGTCAAGATGCCGGGCGACTCTTCCCACTTGCCACGGTCTCTCACCGAACTCGACGAGAGACAGTTGCTCTTCATCAAGCCCAACGAGGCCGTGTATCTGCTGCCCCGCTTCATCGAAGCCGTGCGCCACCACCTCAACCTTGACGAGCACGCCGCGGCCGCCCGCGCGTGGGAGATGCTCCGCTCCTCGGGGCTGCTGCCCTCGAATGCCGGCCTGGTTTCCACGTTTGCCAACACGCCACCCGCACTGTTCGTCTCGGGCACCGCGCACTACAGTCTCCTGAAGGCGGCCGACGTTCTCGGAATCGGGAAGGACAACGTCGTTCTCGTCGACGTCGACCGCAGCTTCCGGATGGATGTCCGCGATCTGGAGGCCAAACTGAAGCAGGCGATCCAGCGCGGCCTGTGTCCGCTCGCCGTTATCGCAATCGCCGGGACCACGGAGGAGGGCGCCGTCGATCCGATTCACCATATCGACGAACTTCGCCACAAGCTCGAAGCGGAGGAGAATTTCAGTTTCTGGCTGCATGCCGACGCCGCCTGGTCCGGTTATGTCCGGACCGTTTTCGTGCCTGCCTCGCCGGAAAGTGAGCCCGGAGAGGCGGGGGAAACCATCCGGCGCGTGAACGAGTTCGCTTCACGGCCGCTGGATCTCGAGCGCGGTTCGTATAAGAAGACGATTCATCTTCAGTGGGGCAGCCGGGAAGTATGCAATTCTTTTCTGGCGTTCCACCGCGCGGAGTCCATCACCATCGACCCTCATAAGATGGGTTACGTGCCGTATCCCTGCGGCGTGGTGGCCTTCCGGAACGACCGCGTCCGCATGTACCTGACGCAGGAGGCGCCCTACATCACCGTCACCACCAGCGCCGATCTTCTCAGCCAGGCTTACGAACCGCCGAAGAATGTCGGGCCGTTTATTCTCGAGGGCTCAAAGCCCGGCGCCGCGGCCGCCGGCTGCTGGCTCTCGCACCGCATGATCCCTCCGAACCGCGACGGGTACGGCGAGATCATGCGCGCTTCGCTACTCGGCGCGCGCGAGTTGTACGAGCGGCTGGTGCACTGGGAACCTGGCTGTCGCGCCAACTGGTTGGAGACGAGGTACGAGTTTCTTCCGATTACCGGCCCGCCTCCGGACACAAACATCGTCTGCTTCGTCGTCAAGATCAAAGGAGACCGGTCGCTCGCCCGAATGAACGCCCTCGGGGAAAAGGTGTACGGCCACTTTACGATCGAAGCAGAGCTTGGAGAGCGTGAGTACGCGTATGCCCAGCCGTTCTTTCTCTCGCGCACGCGCTTCCAATCGCCCCAGTATTCTTCTCATTCTGTCGCTGACTTGCTCGAGCGGGCCGGCGTGGACCCGGAAGAGTATCC
This sequence comes from Bryobacterales bacterium, assembly GCA_016880505.1. Classification (GTDB taxonomy): domain Bacteria; phylum Acidobacteriota; class Terriglobia; order Bryobacterales; family Bryobacteraceae; genus JAEHDI01. Next base: position 7,638 of record JAEHDI010000153.1, read on the forward strand.
CGCGCACGGGATCTTCGTCCTTCGCGCAACCGTTATGAGCCCGTACATCGTGTTTGCGGCCGAGACCGGCCACAAACAGGACCTGCTCGCCGACTTTATCGAGACACTGGCAAGGACAACCGAGGCAGCGCTCGCCGAGGTCTGAAGCGAGGCTCGCGAAGGCTTGTCCGCCACCCTGGCCGGGTGTAGGATCCGGGTGCATGAACCCGCCATCGCGGAACTCCAAAGGGCTGTCCAACTGGCCCCTGCGTTCGCACCCGCATACAACCAGTTGGGCTATGCACTTCGGCAAGCCAAAAGACAGCCGAAATCGTGGTCAGGGCCAGTTTCTCAGAGGTTCCTGTCCCTTTACCGTCTGCTTGTGGAGCCGGCCCGGCTCAGTCCGGCAGCACCTTGATTTCGACGTTCCGGTAGTACACAGGCCAGCCTTCGGATTGGAGACAAATGTATCCAGACGTCGGATCGGCGCCCGCGCCTTCGTTGACGTGCTTCCCGTTCAGCTTAATCTTGACGCTGCCGTTGTTCGTCGTGATCTCCAGGCGGTCCCACTCCCCGAACGGACCGTGCTGGTCCGGTGGCACTACCTCATAGCGAATGGCGCCCTTGAGCTTTCCTCCGAAAGCGCTGGCGATCTCGCCGTAGTGGCCCTGCACCTCGACGAACGACCGAGGCCAGTGCGGATACCGCTCTCTCACCTCGTCGCTTGCGAAGATGAAGATGCCCGCATTGGGCCACTCCGCCGGAGCTTTCGTCCACCCCTCCTTTTTGAAGCGCAACTCCAGGCGAAGCACGAAGTTCTTGTACTTCTTGTTGCTTCGCAAGACCCCCATCGGATCTCCCTTGGCCGCGATCACTCCGTCCTCGAGGGTCCAGGTTCCCTCCGGGCTCGCCGCCGCGGACCAGAATTCCGACAGGTCCGCCTTCGGCATCAGTGAAACGAACCCATCCGCTTGCGCCCAGGTGAAGGCAGGCGCAAGCAACATGACAACAACCAGCACAAACATCGGTCTATTCCTCCAATCGGGCCTCGCCAAGGTCTCGGACCAGCACGTGATTCAGCGTTGCGTAGGATTCTATCACTGTCTGGAGCTCCCGCTGCCACTGTTCCAGGCGGATGCTCTCCTCCGGAGCGGTCAGGCAAATCAGGACCGGCCGGTGCAGCAGCATCCCCTTGCGAGGGATCACCTCAGGCGGTACGGTAATAGTAGTTCAGCATGCCGCACATGCGCTCGCGTCGCTGGACCATGCCTGCTTTTCCAATCAAACAGATTACGGTCAAGCAACGCGCAGGCAGGTTCACCGGCCTCTGGCGGTGTGTTCCCGGTATATTGTAAAGAAAACCTGGACTTAAAGATGAACATTACATTGAAGGTCGCCGTGTGCCTGCTGTCCCTTGGAACGGTATCTCTGGCGCAACCGGCAAAACGATCCGTTCCGAAAGCCGGATACCGCGACTGGAAGGTTTATGGCGGCGGTCCGGAGAGCATCCGCTACTCCATGCTCGACCAGATCAACCGCACCAACGTGCACAAGCTCGCGGTCGCGTGGACCTACGACACCGATGACGCCTTCAAGGATTCGGAAATGCAGTGCAACCCGATCATCGTCAACGGCGTCCTGTATGCTACCTCGCCGAAGCTTCGCGTCTTCGCGCTCGATGCCGCCACCGGAAAGCTGATCTGGAGTTTCACCCCGCCCAATGAAGGGGGCGGGATCGGCAAACTGCGCAATCGCGGCGTCACATGGTGGGACGACGGAGAGGGCGGCCGCATCTACTTCGTCGCGCGCGGTTTGCTCTATGCCCTGAGCGCGCGCACCGGTAAGCCCATGCCGTCGTTCGGTACTGAGGGCGTTGTGGACCTTCGGGAAGGCCTCGGCCGCGATCCCGCCACGCTCTCTCTCTCCACCAACACACCTGGCATCGTCTACAAGGATCTCCTCATACTCGGCAGTATCATGAGCGAGGAACTGCCCTCCGCACCCGGCGACATCCGCGCGTACGACCTCCGCACAGGGAAGATCCGCTGGAGCTTCCACACGATCCCGCACCCGGGAGAGTACGGCTACGAAACCTGGCCGAAGGACGGCTGGCGATATCTCGGCGCCGCAAACTGCTGGGCCGGCATGAGCCTCGACGAGAAACGCGGGATCGTATTCGCGCCGACCGGCTCCGCCGCCTTCGATTTCTATGGCGCCAACCGCGTGGGTGACAACCTGTTCGCCAACACGCTGCTCGCCCTTAAGGCTGACACCGGGGAACGCATCTGGCATTTCCAGGCGGTGAAGCACGACGTCTGGGACCGCGACTTCCCCGCCCCGCCCAACCTCGTGACGGTGCGCCGCAACGGACGCATGATCGACGCTGTGGCGCAGATCACGAAATCGGGCCATGTGTTCGTATTCGACCGGGAGAACGGCCGCCCGCTGTTTCCCATCGAGTACCGCAAGGTTCCGCAGTCCGATGTCGAGGGGGAGGTGCTCGCGGCGACTCAGGCGCTGCCGCTGAAACCTCCTCCGTTCGCGCGACAGCGTTTCACGGAAGACATGGTCACGCGGCGAACACCCGAGGCGCACAAAGCGGTCCTCGAACGCCTGCGGCAGGTCCGCAACGGCGAGTATTTCGAGCCTCCCAGCCTTCAAGGCACCGTTGTCTTTCCCGGCTTCGATGGCGGCGGCGAATGGGGCGGCGCCGGTTTCGATCCGGAAACGGGCTTGCTCTACGTGAACTCGAACGAAATGGCCTGGATACTCCGCCTCGTCGAGCGTCCGAAAAGCGAAGGCCGGCAGACGGGCCGCAGCCTCTATCTCAGCCAGTGTGCAGGCTGCCACCGCGAGGACCTCAAGGGAACGCCGCCGGAATTTCCCTCACTCGTGGACATCACCAGACGCCGCACGGAAGCGGAGATCGAAGGCATCACTCGCAAAGGCGCCGGCCGCATGCCCGCGTTCTCCAACCTGACGGACAACGCCGTCGAGGCCATCACAGCCTTCCTCGACGGACGGGATGTCGAGGTGAACGGCACTCCGGCCGCACCGTCGCCGATGGACCTTAAGTACAACATGGACGGCTACAACAAGTTTCTCGATCCCGACGGTTATCCGGCCTTCGAGCCGCCCTGGGGCACACTCAACGCCATCGACCTGGGCTCGGGGGAGATCGCGTGGAAGATTCCGTTCGGCGAGTTCCCGGAGCTCGCGGCAAAGGGAATGAAGAACACCGGCACGGAGAACTATGGCGGACCAGTGATCACCGCAGGCGGTCTGCTCTTTATCGGTGCGACGAACCACGACCGCAAGTTCCGGGCGTTCGACAAGCTCAACGGAAAGCTACTGTGGGAAACTACGCTACCGGCGTCCGGCAACGCCACCCCGGCAACCTACGAGGTGAACGGCCGACAGTTCGTGGTGATCGGCGCAGGCGGCGGCAAGTCCGGCGCCCCGTCGGGCGGGAGCTTTGTGGCGTTCGCGTTGCCGGAGTGAGGGGCGGTCGACGAGCACCGAGAGACTAGAGTGTTATATAACTGCTTCCCGAAACGGGTCGAAGAAATTCGGCACACGGTGCTTCGCAAATAGTTCAACTAAACGGTCAGGACCCTGCTCTACCGCGTACGCTCGCTCCGATGAGGTGATGGGCATTACGCTCACGACCAACTGGGAGGCAGGCGTGCAGGAGCACAGCCTTGACATCTCTACCCCATCAGGTACCGCGAAGAAAAAGGCCCGCATCTCTGACTCTGGACAAATGGGCTCCTCGAACGCGGTTGTGTGCAGTGGCCCGAAGAACATGTCAGTGTTGAATGGTATCTGCGCCAGGGCCTGTAAATACGCTGAAACCATGTCCTGGCCATCGTATGCTCCCACGTATGCCCCTGCACAGTAGGCAATTAATTCAATGCGCGCCGGATAGACCGACACCTCCTCAGAAGGAATGCGCATCGGCATAGCCGACATCCCGGACGTGATGTAAACAAACCGGTCGTGTAGGGGTATAAGGAACCGTCGAAAGAATCCGGCTCGTATTGAAGGAAAACGGCCGACAGCAACGGCCGGAACGCTCCCGGGCTGGGGCTCACGGATATAGTCCGCAGAACGTCCTAAGAGCGCTGCGCATTTTGAGAACCTGGTGTCCATCTTCGATTCGCCACCAGCAGTTTGTCTTGAGTCTATCACCGGCGGCCCGAACTAGTTCATGTTATTAGACAGTGGAGTTCTGCGGGTTCGCTGAATTGTGGCGTTGCTGGAGTGAGGGGCGCCGCTCACTGACGGCCGTGGTTCCTTAAGTGCTTGCAGGCTGTGCGGACCGACGCAGGCCTTGGTCGAGCGCCCACTGGCAGGCGGACGACAGAATGCGATCGTCCGCCCCACGTGAGGAGACCTGCGCCACCTTCGCGCTGCGTTACCGGTCGATGAAGCGCATGGCGCCTTCGGGGTATCGCGCGCCGGCAACGACGCCGCGAGGCGACACCTCCTCGATCCGGGCCAGGTCGCCTTCGGTGAGCACGATGGCCGCCGCGGCGGCGTTCTCTTCGAGGTACCTCCGCCTCTTCGTGCCCGGAATCGGAACGATGTCGCTGCCCTGCGCCATAACCCATGCCAGAGAAAGTTGCGCGGACGTGCAACCCTTTTGCCGGGCCATGTCGTGGATCCGGTCGACCACTTCGAGATTCTTCTTGAAGTTTTCGCCGTTAAATCGCGGCGAAAGGCGCCGGAAATCGTCATCCGCGAGGTCCTCAAAGCGGCGGATCTGTCCGGTCAGCAGCCCGCGGCCCAGCGGGCTGTAAGCGACGAAGCCGATGCCCAGCTCGCGCACCGTGGGCAGCAGCTCGTCTTCGGGGTCCCTGCTCCAGAGGGAATACTCCGTTTGCAGCGCGGTGATCGGATGCACCGCGAACGCACGCCGGATCGTCTGTGGGGACGCTTCCGACATCCCGAGGAAACGCACCTTCCCG
>JAEHDI010000154.1 GCA_016880505.1 Bryobacterales bacterium
AGTTGCTTGACGTATGCGACGAGCTTATCGGCGAGCTCGCGGTAGCTGAGGATTTCGTTATGGGGACCGCGCAGCCAGGATTCGAGGTGGACCTCGTAGATGGAGACGGGCGCCTTGAGCAGGTCGCGCTGCGGGCGGGTATCCATCCAGGCCGAATCGCCCCAGTCGTAGGAGTCCAGATTCGCGACGATCGACGCGGACTTGGGCGGCGTCTCGAGCTGGAACGCGAACGGATCGGACTTCATCTGCCGGTGGCCGTGAACTCGTGACCGGACGAAATACTTGTAGGCTCGACCCACGCCGATTTCAGGAATGAAGATCTCCCAGACGCCGCCTTCGCGCAGACGCATTGGGTGACGGCGGGTGTCCCATTCGTTGAAGTCACCCACGACCGAGACAACCTCGGCATTGGGCGCCCAGACCGCGAAGCGAACGCCTGTGACGCCATCGCACTGGGCGAGGTGCGCGCCAAGCGTGTGGAAGGCCTCGTGAAGGGTGCCTTCGGCGTGAAGATGAAGGTCATACTCGCTGAGCAGCGGGGGGAAGCGGTATGGATCTTCGATCTCGACGGTGTGGCCGTTCCACAACTTGAGCCGCAGCCGGTAGGATTTCGGTTCGTCATCGAGCACGGCGACAAAGAAGCCGTCGCGCTGGAACTTTTCCATCGGCCATGCAGCGCCACCAATCAGCGTGGCGGCTTCGGCCGCTTGAGGGAGGAACGCTCGCACTTCCCACCGGGCGGGGTTTCCATCTTTCACAACGGCGTGCGGCCCGAGAATCCCGAAGGGGTCACCATGATAGCCGCCGACAATGGCTTCGATTTCGGACTGTTTCATCGAACGCTATTATGGCAGGGATGGGCAACCTCTATCACGCTTTGCCCAAAGCAGAGCTGCACGTGCATCTGGAAGGCGCGATTGAACCGGAGACGCTCAGGGAACTTGCGCCTGGGCTGAGCCTTGAAGAAATCCGGGAACGCTATGAGTACACGAATTTCCTCGAGTTCCTCAAAAGCTTCAAGTGGGTGGTCGATCAGCTCGGAACGCCGGAACAATATGCGCTGGCGACCCGAAGGCTGCTGGAGCGGCTGGAATCGGAGAACGTGCAGTACGCGGAGATCATCTTCTCCGCCGGCATTGCGATCTGGCGCGGGCTGGAAATTGCGCCTATCTTTGACGCGGTGAGGAGGGAGGCGCTGGATTCGCGGGTGACGGTGTGGTGGCTGTTCGATGCAGTACGTCAGTTCGGCGTGGAACACGTGAACCGGGTGGCGGAGCTCGCCGCGGAGAGGACCGGAGATGGCGTCGTTGGCTTCGGAATCGGCGGGGACGAGGACCGCGGGCCGGCGCGGCTGTTCGGAGAAGCGTTCGGAATCGCGAAAAAGGCCGGCCTGCACCTGACAGCGCATGCCGGGGAGACGGGCGGGCCGGATTCCGTGTGGGCCGCGCTGGAACTGGGGGCGGAGCGAATCGGACACGGCATCCGATCGATCGAGGATCCGGTGCTGATGAAACATCTGCGCGACCACAATATCCCGCTGGAGGTTTCCATCTCGAGCAACGTGTGCACCGGATCCGCCGGTTCGCTGCGACAGCATCCGGTGCGGCGGCTGTACGACGCGGGCGTACCGATTACTCTGAATACCGACGACCCGGCGATGTTTCACACAACGCTGTCACGCGAGTATGAGATTGCCGCACGGGAGCTTGGCTTTACGGAGTACGAACTGCGGCACATCGCGGAGAACGGATTCCGTTACGGATTTCGGAGCTGAACCCCCGGCGCGGTGTCAGACGGGACGGTAGTCAAGCCTTGCCGCTGTGGCGAAGGGCCATGATCGTGAGGTCGTCCGTTTTCGGCGCAGCGCCGAGGTGCTTCGCCAGATCCTTAAGGCACTCGGAGGTCACTTCGTGCGGTGAAAGTCCCGGACGGGCGCGCAGCAATTCGGCGAGTCTGTCCTCACCGTACTCGGAGTCGGCGTGATTTCGTGCTTCCGAGAGGCCATCGGTGTACAAGAACAGCATGTCGCCGGCGGAAAGTTGCAGACTCTTGGCAGAGTAATAGCCGCCGCAGAAGAGGCCGACGGGGAGCCCGGTGGCTTCGATCTTCGTGACCTCAGACCCGCGCACTAGGAGCGGCGGGCAGTGGCCCGCGTTGCAGAGTTCAAGGCGCCCGGAACGATCCACCCTGCCGCAGACGAGCGTAGCGTAGTAGGCGGCCAGAGTGCTTTCGCAAAAGATCCGGTTAGCGCGCGCGACGAGCTCGTCAACGGGCAAGTGGTCTGAGGTCAGGCTACGGAAGATAGCATGAAGCTGAGCCATGAGGATCGAGGCAGAGACACCCTTCCCGGACACGTCACCGACGAGGAAGAAGAGGCCGTCCGGGCCGGCCCGGAGAACGTCGCAATAATCGCCACTGACGGCATGGGCGGGCTCGTAGTGGTAGTGGACCTCCCAGCCGGCCGTGTTGACGCCGCGCTCGGGCAGGAAGCCGCGCTGGATGTGCGAGGCGAGGTCGAGATCCATTTGGAGCGCCCGACGCTGGTCAGGCGTCAGGTGGTCGAGGCAATACTGGACGAGAGGGTCGGCCGCAAGCCGGTCGGGTTCGATGGGATCGTGGCAAGTTGCGCAAAGGCCGAACATGCCGTCATCGAGGCGGGTCAGGGCGGTGTCCACTTCCTCGAGGAGCTGGGCAAGCCGGGCTTGCGTGGGCGCAGCGGGCATGGCCGCCTGAAGACGTTCCCTGCGAAAAAGTAACTGCTCACGGATGACGCTGTCCCCAACCGCCATACTCACCTCCCCATCGCCGATTGCCTGGGTTGCCAGGCTGGTTTGCGCTCGGGTTTCAATTCCTTAGCGGGCGGAATACGAACCTTTGCCAGGTAGATCATTGACTTGCCCTCGTGAGACGAATAATAGCTCACCCAAAGGAGACCGTCATGAAAAACAAGCCCGGGGTAGCTGTTGTCACCGCCGGAGGGAAGTGTGAGGAACTCGTCCAGTCTTGGCTGTTCCGGGTCGAGCCAGCAAAGCGACGTGCGGGCTTGTCCGTCGTAGAGCCGCACGGCCGCCACGATGCGGCCATCAGGGAGCCGGATCATGTGCGGCCCGCCTATCTTCACGCCGAGATCTTGCCAGATCCAGCCGCGATACGGAGGGACGGCCTTTCCGAGCTGCGCCGTGGCGTCGTCTCCGTCGCGGCGGAGGAGGCACAGGGCGGTGTTATCCGGGAGAAAGAGAATTGAGCTCTCATTCGGATAGCCGGAATCGAGGACCCTGTCAGCAAGGGTGGTGAACCGAGTACCATCGCGGCTCGTATAGACTCGTACAAACCGGTCGGCCGTGGTGCTGTAGCCTAGCCCGTAGGCCCGTCCCATGTGCCAAGAGACGCGCCACAGCCAGACGTTCGGGTCGCCGACCTCTGCCGGGCCGGACCACTCCTTGCCGTCGCTTGAAAGCCAGGTAACGGTGCGGTGAGTCACCTCGGCGGGAGGGGGCCAGGCCGCGGCGGCCATCAGCAGCAGATGGCCGTCCGAGGTCACACTGAGCTTGGGGTCACGCAGGTCCGCGCCTGGCATTGATAACAGGGCTGATGGGCCCCAGACTTCACCGTCCGCCGACGACAGGACACGCAGCTCCCCGCCGGGGGAGACGTGGCCTTGTCCCTCGCGAAACGTGCAGTACCAGCGGCCCTTGAATCGCGCGAGATCGGTGAAGGCGTTATGCGGGGCGCGACCCCAGATCGCTTTCACGTCGACGATTTCGGCCTTCCCGTTCCCGGCCGCGCCACATCGCGTCGCTGCCGTCAGGCAAAAGGCGAGCGAAATCCAGGTGAGATGTCGCATCGATTTACTACTATTGTACGTGCGTGGAAGCGACCATGAGACCCCATTTACCGCGATTTCTGTTGCTGGCGATCCTGGCGGCGCCAGGATACGGTTCCGAGGACGAGCTCTGGAAAACGGCTCGTGCCAACGGAACGCGGGCGGACGAAATCTTCAGCCGGACGCGGAAGATGCTTCACGGCTGGCTTTCTTACGCGGACCGCGAGACACTGCTGCTGCCTGACAGGTTGCCGGGCCTCATCCGCGGCAAGCCGAACGTGGAATCGGTCTACACGCCGCATAACTCCGGCGCGGACAACTATCCGTACTTGATCCTGACGGCGTTCTTCACCGATCCAGCGCTGTATCGCGGCCGCATGATGGACATGTTGCGGAATGAGATCCGATTTACGAACGCCGCGGGCTCAATACCTGGCAACCTGGATTTCAAGACGCGCAAACTCGGCCCGCCGAGTTTCTTTGGGGCAGGGGAGTACGCCAAGGACGGGCTGGTCTCGGTGACGGAACTGCTCGGGCGGACGCCGTGGTTCCACCGGATGGCCGACATGACCGCGGACTTCTTGGCGCGCGCGCCGGTCGAGACCCGGTTCGGCAACCTTCCTGATGACGGCGCGGAATTGAACGGCGACGTGTTGCAGACGCTCGCGCGCCTGATCCCGATGACGGCGGACCCGCGATTCCTCCGATGGGCCGAGGAGATAGGAGATGCGTACGTTCAAGAGATCCTTCCGGCCAACGGGTACCTTCCCGGGTATCGATGGGACTTCCGAAAGCAATCGGACGCCGGCCACACGCGGTTTCGCGACCACGGCAACGAAGTGATCGTTGGGTTGGTGCTACAGCACGCGCTCGAGACCGATATGGGCCGGGAGCGGGGGAAAACCTGGCTGCCTGTGATCCGGCGGATGCTGGACCGGGTTCTGGAGTCAGCCAACCCTGATGGGATGCTGTACAACGAAGTCGCGAACCGAGACCTGGCGCCGCGCAACGACAGGCTCTCCGATAACTGGGGTTATGTGTACGCGGCAGTCTACGCCTTTTATCAGGTCACGGGCGACACGAAGTATCGCGACGCTGTGCGGCGGGTACTCTCAAATCTGCCGAAGTACCGTGACTACGACTGGGAAAGCGGCAGCATGGACGGGTACGCCGACTCGATCGAGAGCGCGCTGTACCTGGTGGCTCGCGAACCTGTGCCGGAAGCGCTGGATTGGATCGAGTCGGAGATGAAGACGCTGGTAGCGTACCAAAGGCCGGATGGGACGATCGAGCGATGGTACGGCGACGGGAACTGGAACCGGACGCTGCTGCTGTACGCGATGATGAAAACACAGGGTTGCTATCTGAAAGACTGGGCGCCGGGCGTGGAACTTGGCGCCGTCCGGGACGGGGAGCGGTTGCTCGTCAGCGTTCATTCTCCAAAGGCTTGGTCGGGGCGGGTGGTATTCGACTACGCGCGCCATCGGCGGGTGTTGAACCTGACGAAAAACTACGCCCGGCTCAACGAATGGCCGGAGTGGCACACGGTAGACGAGAACACGCTGTACACGGTACGAGACGCCACCACCGGCAAGGAGGGGATCAGGCTGGGCAGCGAACTGATCGAGGGAATCGACGTCGCCGTGCCGGCAGGCACCGACAAGAGGATGATCGTTTCGCCGGTCCGGAGGGCGAGGTGACGGATCAGCCGGCTTCCTCCATCACATCGCGCTGAGTCGCGCCTCGAGCGTGATTTTGGTTTTCAGAGCGGTGGATACCGGACAGGTCGACTTGGCCTGAGCGGCTGCTCTCTCGAACAGCAGCGCATCGATGCCGGGGATTCTGGCCGTCACGTCGAGATGCACACCGGAGATCATGTAACCGCTCGGCTGTTTTTCCAGTGTGACCGTAGCCGTTGTGTAGATGCTGTCCGGCTTGACGCCGGAGGACCCAAGTTGCGCCGTCAGAGCCATGGTGAAGCAGCCGGCGTGGGCGGCAGCCAGCAGCTCTTCGGGATTTGTTCCGGCGGAGTTTTCGAAGCGGCTGGGGTAGGAGTATGGTGTTTTAAGGAGGACACCGCTTTCCGTGGTAAGGGTACCCTTGCCGTCGCGGAGTGCGCCTTCCCAGCGTGCGGATCCCTGTCTGGTCATAGATTTCTCCGGAGGTATTGTCCTGCGAGTCTATTCTAAGGTTTGACGGCCAAAATGAAGCCACTTATTTCGTGGCTCTTGAAAAGAATTCCTCAATGTGGCCAAAAAGTAGTGGGGCTACCATAACCGATGCTATCCTTCGCGCTCCCCCGACTTGTTGCCACGAGGCGTTTCGCGCCTCCGGGACATCGGACTAAGAGCCGCGCCTCGCGGTGGCCTTATCCTCAGAGAGCGTCCTCACCGCGGCCTCGAGTTGTTCGAGCCGCTGGGCGAGCTCGTCGATTGCCTGGGCTTCCGGATCGGGAAGCCGGCCGTGTTCAAGCACGTCCTCGGATTCAGGAACGTCGGTTCCGCGGCGAACGACACGCCCGGGGACGCCGACAACTGTCGAGTGGTCAGGCACCGGGTGAACGACAACCGAGCCGGCTCCGATCTTCACGTGGTCGCCAATTCGAATGTTGCCGAGGACCTTCGCGCCGGTTCCGATAACGACGTTGTTTCCGATTGTCGGATGACGCTTGCCTTTCTCCTTGCCGGTACCGCCGAGCGTCACGCCCTGATAGAGCAGGACGTCGTCTCCGATTTCGGCGGTTTCGCCGATCACGACGCCCATGCCGTGATCGATAAAGAACCGGCGGCCGATCCTGGCGCCGGGGTGGATTTCGATGCCGGTGAAGAAACGGCTGACCTGAGACATGACCCGGGCGATCACGGGAATATTCCAGCGGTAGAACTTGTGAGCGAGACGATGGAGCAGGACAGCGTGGAACCCGGGGTAGCAGAGCAGGATCTCGAGCACGCTCTTGGCGGCCGGGTCCTCCCGGAAGATGGTATCCACCTGTTCCTTAATGGTTCGGAACATCCTGGTCCTATTATCTCCCGATGTGGCATATTCGGAAGAGTGGGTTGAGGATTGGGCTGAAATGTCGCGGCGCATCTATCTCGATTTCAATGCCAGTACGCCTATCGCGCCCGAGGTGGCGCATGCGATGCGCCCGTTTCTCGAAGGCCATTACGGCAACCCATCGAGCACTCATTGGGCGGGCGCGCAGGCTCGCGAAGCGGTTGAGAACGCTCGGGGGCAGGTGGCGGGCCTGCTTGATTGCCGGCCACGGGAAATTGTCTTTACCAGCGGCGGCACCGAGGCGAACAACCACGCCATCAAAGGGGCGTTTTTCGCGAAAGGCGGTTCGGGCGCGCATATCATCACAACGCAGGTGGAGCACCCCGCGGTCATCAGCCCATGCCGGTTTCTGGAGCGGCTCGGCGCGGCGGTGACCTATCTCCCAGTGGACCGTTACGGACGCGTCGATCCGGAGGACGTACTCCGGGCGTTGAGACCATCGACCATCCTGATCTCGGTGATGCATGCGAACAACGAGGTTGGCACGATTCAGCCGGTAGTAGCCATTGCACGTATCGCGCGCGAGCATGGCATCCTGTTCCACACCGACGCGGCGCAATCGGCGGGGAAGATCTCCACGAACGTCCACGATCTTGGCGCGGATCTGTTATCGGTGGCAGGGCACAAGCTTCATGCTCCGAAGGGAGTGGGCGCTTTGTTCGTTCGTGACGGGGTTGCCATCGAGCCGTTCGTCCACGGCGCCGGCCACGAATCGGGACGGCGCGCGGGCACGGAAAACGTGCTGCTCGATGTCGGCCTCGGGGCGGCCTGCGAGCTCGCGCGGTTGTGGACCGGCGGAACGCGGCTCCGGGAGCTTCGAGATCTGTTCTGGAACCTCTTGCGGAACCAGTTCGGCGAGCTGGTTGCTCTGAACGGACATCCGGAGGAACGGCTGCCGAACACGCTGAATGTGAGCTTCACGGGTCGCGCTGGGGCGGAGATCCTGGCACGGTTGGACGGCGTCGCCGCCTCGACCGGTTCGGCCTGCCACTCGGGCTGTGTCGAACTGTCGCCGGTGCTTCAGGCAATGCAGATTCCGCCCGAGGTGGGAATGGGCGCTATCCGATTCAGCTTGGGAAGGACCACTACGCGCGAAGAGATCGAAGAAACGGTCGAAATGCTGGCGCGGGTGGTGCGGTAAGGAAACAAGCTTCTGGGATGCAGCCGGGCACATGATAAGATGTAATTCCATGCCGGAAGGGTATATTCCGATATTCATCTTCCTGGTTCTGGCCATCCTGTTCCCCGTCGTGGTCCTGGTGGCGGCGAAACTGGTGAGGCCGGCTTTGCCCAGCATAGTCAAACGCGACGCGTACGAGTGTGGCATCAAAGCTGCCTCGGATTCGCGCGGCCGGTATACAGTGCGGTTCTACATCATCGCGATCCTGTTCGTGATATTCGACGTGGAGGCGGTGTTTCTGTTTCCGTGGGCCGTCCGGTATCACAAACTCGGTTGGTTCGGCGTGGCCGAAGTGGCCGTGTTCCTCGCCATCCTGATCGTCGGCTACGTCTGGGCGTATAAGAAAGGCGCGCTCGAATGGGTGTGATGCTTTCACGCACCCTGCGCGGCACTTTACTCCTCACCTCATTGTTCGGAACGCTGAACGCCGCGCCGAAATTCCCGGACAACTTGCCCAACAACGTTGTCCGTATCGCAGTCGAGTGACCGAGCGGCTCTACTACACGGATTCGTACCTGGCGGAGTTCCGGGCCCGCGTCGTCGGCACGGATGCGGACGGCCTCCGGGTGTGCCTGGACCGGACTGCCTTCTATCCTTCTTCCGGTGGCCAGCCGAACGACACCGGAACGCTAGCGGGCGTGGCCGTTGTGGACGTGATTGACGAAGGCGAGCGGATCATCCACGTGACGGCGGCTCCAATGATCGCCGGTGAGGTGGAGGGCCGAATCGACTGGCGGCGGCGCTTCGACCATATGCAGCAGCACAGCGGCCAGCACCTGCTTTCGGCCGTGCTCACCGATCTTTTCGGGAGCCCGACCGTCAGCTTCCACCTTGGCGCTGAATCCTCCACCATCGACGTTGCCGCTTCTTCGCTCGAGCCGAAACAGATCCTGGCAGCGGAGGAGCGCGCCAACGAATTGGTGGCGGAAAACCTTCCGATCGCCGTCAGCTTCGAAGAGGCCGCTGCGGTGAAGGACCTCCGGAAGGAATCGGATCGCGAAGGTACGCTGCGGATCGTGTCGATTGAGGGGTATGACCGGAGCGCCTGCGGCGGAACGCACGTGCACGCGACCGGCGAAATCGGCCCGGTACTCCTGCGCGGCATCGAGAGAATCCGCGGCAACGTCCGGATCGAGTTTCTGTGCGGAATGCGGGCGGTGCGGCGCGCCCGGTCGGATTTCGATGCGCTCTCACGGATCGCCCGAACATTTTCGGCGGCTGTGGACGATACACCGTCGCTTGTGGCGTCGCAGTTTGAAGCGTTCCAGGCGGCCGACAAGACGAGGCGAAAACTGGCGGGGGAACTCGCCCGTTTCCGGGGCAGGGAACTCTACGAGAACACCTCGCCCGGGCCCGACGGCAGCCGGCGCGCAACGCACCGGACGGGTAGCGCGATCGACGACGAGGTCCGAGCACTCGCGCAGGGCTTCACCGCGCAGCCGGGCGCCGTGTTTCTGGCAGTGGCTGACGACCCGCCGTCGGTGCTGCTGGCCGCCTCTTCGGACGCCGGCGTTCATGCAGGCAACGTTCTGAAGACCGCTCTGACAAAGCTCGGCGGCCGTGGCGGCGGGAACGCGCAAATGGCGCAGGGCAGCGTGCCGTCGAAGGAAGCGCTAGCACAACTTATCGCCGAGCTGGGAACGGCACGTCCACCGATCTAGTCTACCGGCTGGCGAACAGCGGCGCGATCGAAACCAGGGCAAGGCCCGACAGAAACAAAAAGAACATCAGCACAAGCAGCGACTTGACCTTGGCATCGGCTCCGGCGAACTCCTTCCAAACGAGCAGTCCCCAAAGCGCGCTGACCGCCGTGGCTCCCTGGCCAATGGCGTAACTCACCGCCGGCCCGACCTGGATCTCCTGAGGCGCGCTGGCGGCTACGAAATTCGCGACCGTTCCGGCGCACCAGATCAGTCCTCCGGTGATGCCCAGCAAATGCTGCTTTGCGGTGCCACGGAAATAGTCGAGCATCTCGACGGGTTCGCCCTGAACGGGTAGGTTCATGAAGTAGAGGTTGAAGACGAAGGTCGAGAAGAACACGCCAAGCGCGAAGACGAAAGCGATGGCATACGGCCCCAGTCCGGTATCGCCTGACTTGCCCATTTCCACCAGCGGATAGAACGATCCCATAAGCACGCCGCTGATCAGGCTCAGCAGAATGCCCTTCATCGAGACCTTGGGTCTTAGCGTCCGGCTCAGACCCGCTTTGATCCTCTCCTCGGCCCGCTGAAATTCGAGAGATCGGTAAGCGAACGCATCCACAATGATCGCCAGCACCACCAAGCCGGCGCCGAGGACCAGAAACGTTGGGTTGCCCTGGGGATTGAGGATGTAATTCCAGATGACACCGATCACCAGCGCCAAACCGATTCCGACCGGGAACGCCACCGCCAGCCCGGCCACGGAAATAGCGGCCACCAGCAGCATATTAGCGAGGTTGAAGACAACCCCACCGGCGAAACCGAGAACCATGTTGCGCTTGCCGGCGCGCATCAAGTCGTCCATGAAGAGGAAGCCATCGTAGCCGAAAGTGCCGAACGTATAGGCGGCGATGACGGAGGCCAGCAGGACCCCGAACGCATAGTCGAAATAGAACAGCTCGAATCTCCATTTGCCGGAGAGTTTCAACGTGTTGGCCCAGGATCCCCAACAGAGCATCGTGAGGATGGTCAGCAGCAGGGCGGCGACGTAGGTACTCGGTAGGGTCATAACATGTCCTCTGGATCGAAAGCCGAGAATATAATGCGAACCGCCGCGGGGTCAAGTAGAGTGGACAGGCCAATGAGACGGCAGGGCGGCGGTGGTATGATAGCTTCCCATCCGAGCATGGGAGGTGATGCGATGAGGATCCGGGTTTTGCTTTTGGCGTGCCTGCTGGGGGCGGTGATCGCCAACGCGCAGCGGCACAAGGTGAATATTAACACGGAGACGCCGGAAGGGCAGATGCTCCAGCAGATCGGCCAGGAAGAGGACGCTGCGAAGAAACTTGCCTTGATGGAACAGTTCGCTACGCAGCATCCGAAACACGAGGCGGCGGTCTGGGTCTATGAACTGATGGTGCCGGCGTATACGAAAGCCGGGCAATTCGACAAAGCCATGGATGCCGGAGAGAAACTGCTGGCGCTCGATCCGGCGGACGCCCAGGGCGCACACGAAGGGCTGAAAGCCGCCGAGGCAAAGAAGGACCCGGACGCCGTCAAGAAGTGGGCCGTCTTGACGTCGGACGCGGCCCGCAAGGTGGTCCAGTCCAAGAAAGGCGAGGACGAGGACGAAGAGGAATTTAAGCAGAAGGTCGACTTCGCGAAGCAGGTCGATGTTTACACCGAGTACTCTCTTTACGCGATGGCGCTCCAGACCACCGACCCTGCTAAGAGAGCCGAACTGGCCGAGACTCTGGCGGGACGGAACCCGAACAGCCAGTATCTGCCGCAGGTGGTGCCTCACCTGTTCACGGCCTATATCCAGTCCGGGCAGGGTCCGAAGGCTGTCGCTCTCGCCGAGAAGGCGGACGCGAGTGGGCAGGCCAACGAAGAAATGCTGCTCGCACTGGCGGGCAGCTACCGGAGCGAGAAGAAGGCGCCGGAGAAAGTGCTGGCCTATACCGCGAAGACGATCCAAATGATAAGCGCCGCCCAAAAGCCCCAGGGTGTCAGCGACGCGGATTGGGAGAAACGGAAAGTCGTGATTACGGGACGCGCCAACTTCATCGCCGGAGCGACACACTTCGCCCAGAATAAGTTCGCCGATGCCGACATGGTGCTTCGAGCGGCGCTGCCCGGTATCAAGGACGATCAGCAGATGACCGCCGAGGCTCTTTTCTATCTCGGGGTCTCCAACTACCGGCTCGGCGAGAAGGGCGAGACCGAGCGAATCAAGGACGCTCTCGCATTCAGCCAGCAGTGCGCCAACATTGCCGGACCGTTCCAGGCGCCGGCGCGCAGCAACGTAAAGGCAATCCGCTCCCGCTATCGCGTGCAATGAACATCCTGGTTCCGAATCTCGGCTCGACATCACTCAAGTACCAGATCCTCGACATGCCGGCTGAGCGGGTGCTGTCCCGCGGACGCCTGGAGCGTGTGAAGGACTACCGCGAGGCGGTGGCCCAGGTCCGCGCCGGCGACTCTCGTATTGACGCGGTGGCGTTCAAGGCAGTCCACGCGGGCGCGAAATACCGCGGCACGTTCGTAGTGGACGACGAGTTACTGGTGGCCATGGAGGAATTCTTGCCGGCCGCGCCGGTTCACAACGCGATTTACCTCACCGCGATGCGGGCCTTTCAGGCGGAGATCCCTGGAGTCCCCTTGGTGGCGGCGTTCGAGACGGAGTTCCATGCCACGATGCCGGAGTACGCGGCGCGCTACGGTGTGCCGTGTGAATGGCGGGAACAGTACGGCGTCCGCAAGTACGGTTTTCACGGTGCCTCGCATCGGTATATCGGCGAGCGCGCGGCGGAGTTGCTCGGGCAGCCGCAGGCATCGCTGCGGCTGGTCAGTTGCCACCTCGGTGGCAGTTCCTCGATCTGCGCGATCGACGGCGGCCGCTCGGTGGACACGACGATGGGCTTCTCTCCGCAGTCCGGCCTCGAGAATGCGAGCCGGCACGGCGACCTGGACGTCTTCGCGGTGCTCTACATGATGGAGCGGCGCGGCTGGAGCATCGACGAGGTTCGGCGACAACTCGCGGGCGAGGGCGGGTTGGCGGGACTCTCCGGCGTACCGGGTGGCGACGTCCGCGACCTGGAGCAGGCCGCGGCGGCGGGCAACAAGGACGCCGCGCTGGCGCTCGAGGTCTTCACCTATCAGGTGAAGAAGACTATCGGGGCATACGCAGCCGCGATGGGAGGACTCGACGCCGTCGCTTTCACAGGTGGGATCGGGGAGAATTCGCCGCGGCTGCGGGCGGCGTGTTGCGCCGGGCTGGAATTCCTCGGTATGTGCCTTGACCACGAGCGCAACGAGAACGGGTCCGGAGACCGCATGGTGTCCCCGGACGATTCCGCGGTCAAGATTCTAGCGCTCGCTACAAACGAAGAGTTGATCGTCGCGCGACGGGCCTACGCAGTGCTTCGGACCAGAAACTGATTGGGTCTCCTGTTCAGGCCGGCGTGCCTTCGATGATCGAGACCGGGCTCTTCGTCGGGATGACCCGGGTGAGATCGAAGCCCGCGGCCGCGAACAGCTCCCGGAATTCCTGTTCGGTGCGTTCCTTGCCGCCCGGCAG
>JAEHDI010001173.1 GCA_016880505.1 Bryobacterales bacterium
CCCAAAACTTTCCGGCACAACTCGGAGTACGCCAAATGACTTTGCGGATCCTACCGTGGGGCACGGGTGTCGTGTTCCTTTTCGCAGCCGCTGCGTCACACGCGGCCACGATTGCCGTTCCCGCGGGCGGGGACTTTCAGGCTGCGCTCGACGCGGCACAGCCGGGCGATGTGATCACGCTCGAGCCCGGCGCGACGTACACCGGCAATTTCGTGCCGCTCCTTCAGGTTCAGGCACAGCCACTGAAGATAGGCGGATTGCCAGCTCCCAAGAACCAATTTGCCGATCTTCCCCTTCTGTTCAACTTCAGCTCGTCCGAGCGATGCCAGAGCGATGAGCTGCCCGAAACGAGAAGGAATCCCGGAGACGGCTTCGCTCAAGCTTGGGGCCAGTGGCCGGGTCGTAGTAGCTTCGCCTGATATCCAACAGACAACTTCGGAACTCATGGCACCTCCGAATGGCGACGGGCCACGATGACAGGCAACCCGTTTGACACCTTAAGAAGTTCGTCCCTGCCCTGGGACTCCTTCAAGATATGGTCTTCCTAGTACAGAAGCCAATAGTACCTTTTACTCAATATTAGAGTGCGGAGGCGCGTAGCGTTCCCCTCAGCCGGGGGAGTCGTCCCTCCCATCGCGCGCTCGGATTCACCAGAAAAGCCCGTGCTGGACGAGAAAAACGGGGACTGGCTCCAATTTCGTGGTGTTTGCGAAATTGGTGCCTGTCCCCGCTTTTCCGCCTGTCGTTGCGCCAGCGCCTCGCGTGCGCGGTCAGAAACCTGCCACCGTGTTCGCATGCAGTTACGGAAGCTCCACCGAACCGTGGCGCCTCTCGCCAGACTTGCCGTGCCGGCAGTCCTGCCGCAGTTGCGTAGCCCGCCTAACGGACAGAGTGGATTACTTCCGGTTTGCCGACAATTCGTCCAACCGCCCGCCAACCTCAACTTGTGTGTGCGATGCCGGTCAGGGATGCAAAATCATTCATGCACCGGCCATAGCGGCACTTGCATCCAACCTCGCTAGGAGGAAGGCTTATGAAAGCTGCGGTCGTACCCGCCATGAACAGTTCGTGGCAGATCGAAGATGTTCCTCAGCCTCACCCCGGACCCAGTGAAGTGCTGGTGAAGATGCGCGCTAGTGGCATCTGCTATACCGACGTACACGAAACACTCGGACACATTCCAGGACAATTTCCCCGAATCCTCGGTCACGAGCCGGTCGGCGAGATCGTCGCCGTGGCTCCCGGCGTCACCACGCGAAAGGTAGGCGACCGCGTAGGCACCGCATGGATTCAATCCACGTGCGGACGCTGCGAATGGTGCCAGCGCGGCCGCGGGATGTTTTGTCCCTATCTGAAGGCCACGGGGCTCGATGTACAAGGAGGCCACGCCGAGTACATGCTGATGAATGCCGACGCCACCTATCTGATTCCTGACAAGGTTGGCTACGAGCAAGCAGCCCCGATATTCTGCGCCGGTTACACAGTCTATAGCGGCCTCCGCTGGGCAGATCCCAAGCCGCATGAGCGCGTGGCCGTGCTCGGGATCGGTGGGCTCGGGCACCTGGCAGTGCAATATGCCAAGGCTGCAGGCTTCGAGACCATCGCAATTTCTCACTCCCCCGATAAAGACAAGATGATCCGCGATCTCGGCGCGGATGAAATTGTCCGCGACGGAAAGAGCCTCGCCGCGGCGGGGGGCGCAGATGTGATCCTCAGTACTTCCAATTCGACCAAGTCAATGGTGGACAGCATTCAGGGACTGCGGCCCGACGGCCGGCTTGTCACGATGGGCGCCGACGCTGAGCCGCTTTCGATTTCCTTGATGGACCTCATCACGAAGCGCATTCGTATAATTGGCAGCCAGCAAAACGGCCCCGAATATCTCTACGAAGCCCTTGATTTCGTAGCGCAAGGAAAAGTTAAAACGATCGTGGAGACGTACCCATTGGCCGAGGCTCCGAAAGCATACCAGCGCGTCGTGGAGGGCAAGACCCGGTTCCGTGCCGTCCTCACCATGTAATCGTCAGCGCTGATACAACCGCCGGGGAAATCCAATTGCCGACAGGCTGGCCGCAATTTCCTCGAGCGTTGCCGGATCATCGATCGTAGCCGGGACCTGGTATTTCAGCCCGTCGGCGATCTTCTTGATGGTTCCGCGCACGATCTTCCCGGAGCGGGTTTTGGGCAGACGTTTTACTATCGCCGCCAGCCGGAACGATGCGATGGGACCGACCCTTTCCCGCACCATCTCGACGAGTTCCGCCGCGATCTCCTCAGCCGGCCGCGCCACACCCGCCTTCAGGACGACCAGCCCCAACGGCACCTCGCCCTTGATTTCGTCTGCAACGCCGATCACCGCGCACTCAGCGACGTCAGGGTGGGAAGCGACCACTTCTTCGAGGCCGCCAGTCGACAGCCGATGTCCGGCAACGTTGATGATGTCGTCGGTGCGGCACATGATCCACAAATAGCCATCCCGATCCCGGTAGCCGGCATCGGCGGTGTGATAGTAACCCGGGCGGGGGCGCAGGTATGCATTCTGAAAGCCGGCGTCGTCGTTCCACAGTGTCGGCAGGCACCCGGGCGGCAGAGGCAGCTTGATAACGATCTCACCCATCTCGCCGTCGGGCGCCTCGCGGCCGTGCTCGCCCAGCACGCGTACGTCATAGCCGGGCACGGCTTTCGCGCAGGAGCCGGGTTTCACTGGCAGCATCCCCAGACCTACGCAGTTGGCGGCGATCGGCCAGCCCGTCTCGGTCTGCCACCAGTGGTCCACTACCGGCACGTTGAGCCGCTTCTGTGCCCACAGAAGCGTGTCGGGGTCGCAGCGTTCGCCGGCCAGGAAGAGTGTTCGCAACCCGCTCAGATCGTATCTGCGGATGTAAGTGCCGGCCGGATCGTCGCGTTTGATCGCGCGAAAAGCGGTTGGGGCAGTGAACAACGCGCGAACGTTGTGCTGTGAGATGACCCGCCAGAACGCTCCCGGGTCGGGCGTGCCCACCGGTTTGCCCTCGTACAGGATCGTCGTGCAGCCATGAAAAAGAGGTCCGTAAACGATGTACGAGTGGCCAACGGCCCAGCCTAGGTCGGATGCTGCCCAAAACGTCTCACCCGGCTCGATGCCGTAGATGGCCTTCATACTCCAGCGGACCGCAACCAGGTGGCCTCCGTTATCCCGCACGACCCCTTTCGGCTTCCCGGTGGTGCCGGACGTATAGAGGATATAAAGGGGATCGGTCGCCGCCATCGGCACGCATGCCGCCGGCTGCGCCCCCGCCATGACTTCCGTCCAATCGAGATCGCGCTCCGGGACGAGATCGGCGGTGTGTTCTCGCCGTTGCAGCATGATGCAGCGTTCCGGTTTCCACGAGGCCTTCTCGATCGCGGCGTCCAGCAAAGGCTTGTAGGCGACAATGCGGTTCGCCTCGATACCGCAGGACGTCGCGACAATCAGCTTCGGTCTGGCGTCACTGATGCGAACCGCCAGTTCATTGGCGGCGAAGCCGCCGAATACGACGGAGTGCACGGCGCCGAGGCGGGCACACGCGAGCATCGCCACGACCGCCTCCGGGACCATGGACATGTAAATGATGACGCGATCGCCTGCGGTGATTCCAAGCCGGAGCAACGCGCCGCCGAAGCGCGCGACTTCAGCGAGCAGCTCGCGATATGTGTAAACCCTCAGAGCGCCGGTTACGGGGCTGTCATAGATAAGAGCCGCCTGCTCCGCCCGCCCCTGCTCCACGTGCCAGTCGAGCGCGTTATAGCAACTGTTCGTTAACGCGCCCGGGAACCAGCGGTAAAACGGGGGGCGCGACGAGTCGAGCACGGCATCCCACTTTCGAAACCAGTGGACCGATCGGCCTGCCTCCTCCCAGAAACCTTCCGGATCGGTCCGCCAGCGCTCGTATACCTCGTCCTGCCCGCTCATGCTTCCCCTCTTCGAAGCATCCTGCCTGGTGACGATTGTAGCTCTTCCTGTTGCGGCAGTTTGCGCGAAAAACGGCGACAGTCCTTGCGATGCGCCCCTCGGGTGAGACACAGAAATGAGGGACTGACCACCATTTCGCCGCTGTTGCGAAAATGGTTTTGCCGAGTGGGACAGGCCTACTCTGTCCTGAGCGCAGTTTGCGAGCGGACAGAGCTGCCTGTCCCATCTCCCCCAGCCGCGCCGGGCCCCCTGGCCCGGCAATATTCCCGGTGGCACAGGCTTCAGCCTGTGCACCTCCGTGGCGCATGTCGCCAGACTTGCCGTGCCTGCAGTCCTGCCGGCAGTTGCGTAGTCCGCCTACCGGACAGAGCGGATTACTTCCGGTTTGCCGGCAATCCTGCCAAATTCCGGTAACGGGACTTTTGCAGTTCCTTATATTCCTCCGTGACCGATC
>JAEHDI010001174.1 GCA_016880505.1 Bryobacterales bacterium
ACGTAGGTCGCGTTGATGAAGTGCTGGAAATGCGCCGCCAGCAGCACAGTGTCCTCATTCGGAAACACGGTCTTGCCGCATACCTGCCCGCCGATGTCGAGGAACACCTGATCGCCCGCCGCGAACTGGCCGCTGAACGTAACGCTCACGCTCGGAAGCACGGTATTCACGCGCTTTCGCTGATTCCACCAGAACACGCCGATGTATTCGTTCATCGGCCCGGCGTAGCCCAACTGATCGAGATTCCAGAGCACGCGGGCCGGCGGCAGCTTGTATGTATGGTCCGTGCTGTAGTCGAGCGCGGGCGATGCGTTGAGCAGAGGCGGCAGCGCGTCCGGAATGTCTCCCGCCACCGCCGCTTCCAGAAAGTCGAAGTAGAAGCAGCCCTCGGACTTGAGCCGTAGCGTCACCGAGTGCCGGCCGGCCGGAACCACCGCGCGCACCTTTCTGCGTGTCACCACGGCCAGTTCCACGTCCATCCGGCAATCAAGGTCCGTTTCCAGGTCGTCGTCGAGCCTCACTCCGGCCACGCCGCGATCTTCATAGAGAGACGTGCCCACGTACAGGTCATGCAGTCCGCTGCAAGAGTACGTCACCGTTACCGCATTGCCGGCGGCCGCAGTGCGCCGAGCATAGCCGCCCGAGTAGAACCCTGTCTCGACACCCCACTCTCCTGTGTAGCTGCACCAGGAGTCGTCCTCCTCTACGCGCACGCTGCCCGGCCCGGCCACCTTCAGCGCCCGCACCTCCTCCGGTCCGCCGACCGTCCAGTTCGTGAACTCGGCTTGCCATTCCGTGTCAGAGAAGGAAGCGCCGTTCGCGAGCGGCGGCGCGAAGGTGAGCCACATCTGCCGGATCTCGGGGATCCCCAGAGCCGTGAAGTCCAGGGTCACGCGCCAAGTGGCGTCCGAACTTCCACCCTGGAACACCGCCGTGGGCGCCACGGTCCGGAGCCGGCTGTTCTTCGCGACGGCGTACATGCGGATCATGTTGCCGTCGTACCCCGGCCGCGCGGCGATGACCCGAAGCGTCGCTCCGTACGACTCCGCCCGCAGCGGGATCAGCGCTCCGAGTGCGTTCCAGTCGGCGGAGTTAATCTGCGCCGCCAACGCCGCCGCCACGTCCGCGGCGGAGGGCAAAGGCTGCGTGACCGGAACGATGTAGTCGAAGGCGTAGTTCAGGTACCACAATGTCAGGCGGTCGTACGGCTGGAGCCCGTTCGCCTCGATCAGAAACTCGGCTTGGGCCGGCGTGTAGGTCCCCCCGACCTGCGCGGCGTGGTCGAACAGGCGGATTTTGGCCGTCGACCCGTCAGGGCGGAAAACGTCGAGGTACGGCCAGTCGATGGTCGCGTATTTCGGCGAATCGAGCGGCATCAGCCCGGAGAATCGCAGGTCGAACTGAAGCGTCAGCCCGTCGAAGTTCGTGTCGGGAAGATACTTCAGCCGTGGATGCTCATAGAAGTTGTCGGCGTCGTAGAGGACCACGACGGCGAAGTCGCCCGAGTCTCGGAAGACGCCGCTCACTTTGAAGGCGGCGGGCGTCACAGAATGCAGTGCCGCCGCGGCGCCGAGACCGTCGAAGCCGCGCAACTGGACGGTACGGTCAGGCTGCAGCTTGTAGATTCGCTCCGGCAATTGAGGACCTC
>JAEHDI010001175.1 GCA_016880505.1 Bryobacterales bacterium
GCCGCCATCGACGCACCAGGGTGGGATCGGTCCCCTTGTGAAGCCGACACTTCCTTGCCCGCCGGGCCGGGGTAGGACCCCGGCCCGCAGGTGACGAAAAATCCTTCTCTATTTCCCCCGCCGCCCAGGCCGACGTGTGACTTCCTACAGATAATGGATGTCGAACGGCTTGTTCGTGATGAACAGGATCACGACATCCTGCTCCGCCGTCGCGCCGTGCTCCATCGTCATCCCCTCCGGAAACCAAAGGAACGATCCCGGACCGTAACTGCCCTCGTGCGTCTTCAGCGTTCCCTCAAGCACATACATCCCGTGCGCGCAGTGATGCGTGTGCAGCGGATTCGTGAAACCCGCCGGGTATCGCACGATCTTGATCTCCATCCCGGTGTCCGGGTCCGTCACCAGGCTCCGGCGATACAGGTACTTGCCCGTCGGCTCGTTGAAAACTTCCTCCCACGGCAGCGTCTTCGGGTCCACGGCCATCAGCTTCTTCGGTTCCATGATTCCTCGATTATCAACCATCCCGGCCGCGGTCCAGATGGGCGACAATTGCCCGCAGGACGAGCTACTCAGCAGGTAATCCAGGTAATCACGGTAAGGGCGAGAGGGTGGGTCACAACACCGCTGGCGCCACCAGCCTGTCGGCGTCCGCCCGGCGATCCGGCGAAAACTCGCGGCAGGATGCACGCTTGATCAGCTCGGTCGGCACGATGACGTTCTGCGGGGGCAGGTCGGGCTGCTGAATGCGGTTGATCACCTGCTCCGCCAAGTGCCTGCCGATTTCCTGGCCGAACTCCCGAACGCTTGTCAGCGGAGGTTGGAGTACGGTGGCCTCGGTGTCGTTGAACCCGGCGACACTGATGTCGTCAGCGACGCGCTTCTGCGAGTCCCGCAAGGCGCGGTACACACCGGCCGCGGCTTGGTCGGTGCCCGCGATGATGGCGCTGACCGGTTCGTTGCGCGATAGGATCGACTTGGTTCCGAGATAGCCGAGGTCTTCATCGTCGAGCGAGTTAATGCTGCTCACGCGGTGCGCCAGTCCGGCCTCCTGCATCACGCGGGAATACCCTTGGCAGGAACGGGCGGACCAGGGCAACCGGCGGTTGCCAACAAACCAGATGTCACGATGCCCGAGGGACAGAAAGTAGCGCGTCAGTTCGACCGCCCCGGCCACGTCGTCGGACCACACGACGTCGTAGTCCTCGGCTCGCCAGTCGCCCTCGACATTGTTGCCGAGCACTGCAAACGGCAGGCCGTGAGCCTTGAGCGCGCTCAGGAGGTTGGCGGAATTGGCCCCCGCCAGGATCACTGCCCTGACCAGGTCGCGCCTGCGCAGCACGTCCGGCAAGCGAACTTCGCTCGCGGGGATGCCGGCCTGGTAGCGGAGGGTGAGGAACAAAATGTCCCAGCCATGAGCGGTGCAGTACGCCTCCGCCCCAACAAGCACCCGCGAATGGAAGGGGTGTAGCATGTCGCGGTTGGACAACACGAACGCGATGACCCGCGCCTTAATTTTCGACTCCAGGTCCAAGCCGTGTTTCCGGGCGACGCTTCTAATGCGCGCCTCGACCTCCGGGCTCACCCAGGCGCTGCGGGTCACCACCCGCGAGACGGTGGACGGACTCACCCTTGCCAGCCGGGCGACTTCCCGCAAGGTGACCTTCTTTCGCAAACTCATGTGGCATTCGTCCCGGCTAGCATCAGAACACTCAACCAGAGTCAGTTTAGCACGCCTGTTTCCTAAATTCAAGAGACATTTCGCAACGCGGTGAGGTGCTGGTGAGCCCGGTTTCGGCGCCTCGCTGGAACTCGGTTTGGTCGAGCGATTGTACGAATCTCTAAGCATCTGTGAAGCCAGCGCCCATCCCTGAAAAAAATGGCTCAAGAATGGCAGGTGCTCTTGACACGACCACTCTTTGATGTTATGCTTCACGTGTTTGTGAAATGTTTCACAGTACAATGCAACATTTTCAGACGCCCTCCATTAGCCGCCAAACGCCATCTGGCTCTCTTGGCGGTCCATGTAGGAGTCTCCAGGGAGGTCATTTGACATGAACAACTATCGAGGCATTACTGTCGTCGTCCTGCTGGCGCTTGTCGCCTGCACGGGCATGTGGGCTCAATCCACGGCCGGTACCGTGCGGGGAATGGTGAAGGACCCCAGCGGGGCTGCTGTTCCCAGCGCCGCTGTGACCCTGCTAAACGTCGAGACAAGATCCGTGCGGCAGGCGCAAAGCGATGAGAACGGTCTCTACAGCTTCCCGAACACGTTCCCAGGCAAGTACCAGTTATTGGTGGAAGCGCAGGGATTCAAGAAGTGGTCCGGCAACCTTGAGCTGCAGGTTCAACAACTCGCGGTGATTGACCCAGGCATGGAAATCGGCGATCTGGCTGCCGCAGTGGAAGTCAGGGCCGTCACCCCAGTGATTGCAGCCGAGAGCTCGAGCATCGCGAGCGTGACCGAGTCCGAGCGCATCCGAGACATGCCGCTCAACGGCATGGACATCACGCAATTGTTCCAGCTCACGCCCGGCGTGGAAGCGGGGTCCTACTCACCCCACGTGGCGGGCATGAACCCGGGCGCGGCGGAGATCTTGCAAGATGGCGGCTCGATTGTCGACCGCATGCGCGGCGGATTGCCACGCGTCAATCTGGCGTTGGACACGATTCAGGAATTCGGCGTCGACACCAATTCCACCGCCCAGTTCTCGCATCCCGCCACGATCACCATGGTGACCAAAAGCGGGACCAACGGGTTCCACGGCAGCGTCTTCGAGAAATTCCGCAACAACGCGGCCGGGCTACGGGCACGGGCGCGCCAGGATGGCAACAACCCTGACCCTTACAAACGGAATGAATTCGGGGCGTCCGCCGGTGGACCGGTGCGTATCCCGGGACTGTACAACGGCAAGGACAGAACCTTCTGGTTCTTCTCCTTCCAGGGCATGCGTCTGCGGGAATACTCGTCGACTCAAGACATCGTGCCGACCGAAGCCATGTGGAAAGGCGATTTCTCGAATCTCGACGACGGAGCCGGCCACCCCTACACGATTTACGACCCTTACACCACGACCGTGAGCGGCGCCCGGACCCCGTTCCCGGGCAATATCATCCCGTCCACCGTGGGAGGGAACAAGCTGGTCAGCTACCTCTCCGCAAACACACCTCGTGCCACCACGCCGGCCAACCCGCTGGCCGAGAACAACTACTTCGCGACGTCCGCGGATCCGGCCTCCTACAACAGTTAC
>JAEHDI010000155.1 GCA_016880505.1 Bryobacterales bacterium
ACGACTTTCGAGGCGGGCAAACCGCAGTCCACGAACTTCCTCCGCGCGAACTCAGTCAGGGCGACATAGATGTCCACCGCGGCGCTCCACGTGCCGATCAATCGGTGAAACCCGGACACCGCAGCGGCAACCGCGCTTGCGGCCCGTGAGTTGCGGTAGCAGCCTCTCACGGCGCCGGGCCATGACACGGATTTCCCGGCACAGTCCTCACACACGCGGCCCTCGCGGAAAAGGAGTCCGTTCACACAGAACAACCTGTAGTTGTGCAGCGTCTGGACCACCGGAACACCCTCGTCTCGGGCGGTGTAGTAGGCCGCCGGCGAGATCAGCGGGAAGGTGTTCATAAAGTGGGCCACATTCGGGCGGCCGGCGCGCATCGTGGCTCGCAGGCGGAGACGGACATCGCGATTCCACAACGCCGCTTTCGCCAGTGCCGGGCGGCTCATCGAAGCGGTCGCGTCGTTGTGGGCGGTGAAGCGCGTCACGCGGTGCCCTCGGGCCTCCAGCAGCGAGCCAGTGGCCTCGTAAACTGCGTCCTCGCCCCCTGGATGGCGGTAGTAATTATGAGCGACGAGAACGTGCAGCATCCAACACCGACTGGAACAGCGTTTCAAAGCGTCGAGCCGCGCGCTCGGCGTCGAATTTGCGGGCCCTCCGCTCGCCCCAATCACGGCAACGCGCGGCAAGCGCCCGGTCGCCGAGCATGCGGTCGATTGCATCCGCGAGCCGTCCGGGGTCCCCGGCTTCGACCAACTGCCCGCAATCCTGCGCCCCGAAGATCTCCCGGGGACCGCCTGCGTCACTGTCGAACGCCACCACGGGGACACTCAGAGTCATCGCCTCCAAAAGAACCATCCCGACCCCTTCCACTCTTGAGCTGAGCACGAACACGGCAGCGCGCCTGAAAACCGGATAGGGATTCGCCAGGTGACCCGGCAGTGATACGCGCCCCCGCAGGCCGAGCTCGATCACAAGGCTCTCGAGCCGGGCCCGCTCCGGTCCCTCTCCGAGTACCACGAGACGGGTTCCGCGCCTGCAGCTCGCGGATTTGGCGACGGCTCTAAGCAGCAGGTCGAAGCCTTTGTCCGGCACCAGCCGGCCACAGGCTACGATAGCGCCTTCATCGGGAAAGTTCGCGGCCCACGGGGGCGCCGGTTCAAGGCTCTGCGTTCGGATCCGCTCGATGTCGAGGGGATTGGGCAGTACGGCAAGCCGGTCCGCGAGTGACGGAGATTCGGATTCAAGGTCTCGCCGGACCCCTTCGGAAACGCACACCAGACGGGACGCCCGCGGGTACAGAATCCGCGCCGCCAAGGCGTGCCACCCACCCGCCTGTTTCCGCAATCTGCTCCAGGGTCCATGGATCCACCCCACCACCGGCTTGCGCGCGACCGCGCCGGCGATGGCGGCGAGATAGACGGGGCTTCCCTCCTGGGTGGCAAAAATCAGATCGCTCCGCCGCGCCGCACGGACCAGGCGGTGGAGTGTGCGGGCGCCCGCAAGCTTGCAGGGCACGCGGCCAACCCGGCCGAAACGCGGCACGAGACCGGCCGGCATCTCATCGAGCAGGTCGTCCCCGTCGCTCATGTAGTGCAAATCAACCGAGAAGCGGGACCGGTCGAGATGCCGGAAAAGCGCCGCTTGAACCCGCTCGGCGCCCGCCGGACTCAGATCTCTGCCGATGCACAGAAGCCGGAGTTTCCGAGTCATCAAGCAATAACCGGCGACCACCGGCCTCCAGTCGCGCAGATCATCCGGGTCGCCCAGCTATCGTAAACACGGACGGCCGCGAGTCCGAATCCGAAGAGTGACCAGAACCAGACGCCCCCCATCGGCCCCTCAAGGAACACGTCGAAGCTGGCGTTGACGATGAACGCAACCCAATAGCCCCCAAGGGCCACGAACATCGCCGACCAATGAAAGTGCCGGGCGCGCGCGGCGCGAAAGTGCCTGCGCAGCACCTGTATGAGCCAAACGCCCTGGAGCAGGAGCCAGAGAACAAGCCCGATAACGCCGCCTCGGGCCAGGACAGTCATGTGGACGCTGTGCGGGCTGCGCAGCAGGCCGCTTTGGCTGCGAAAACCGTCTGCGGTCGTCAAGTTGATTCCGAAACCTTTCCCGTTCCAGAAGTATTCGCCGAAGATCGTGTAGTCGACGATCCGCCCCCACCACATCAGCCGCCACTGTTTCGTTCCTTCCGTGTTTCCCGGGTTATCCGAAAGGCTTGTCACGACACTCGCGTAGTTGATCGCCAGTTGGCGCAGGGAGATCTCGCGGTCCTGGTGCAGCCTGACATCCGGATCGATGAAGAGCGTCAATCCCAACAGCAGCGTCACCAGGAGAAGGAAGCGGACGGCGAGCGAACGGGCCCTTGGAGAGAGAAGAAGCACGAATGCAGTCGCAGCAAAGTAGCTGACGGCAGCGCCTCGGTTTCCGCTGGCGCACGTCAAAACCGAGGCGAACACGCAGATAAACCAAAGGATTCCTCGCGCCGGAAGCAGCCCCACCAGAAACAACGCGCTCGCACCGGCAAGGTGGACTGCGATGTCGCCCGTCTTGTTCGACAATACCGGCACATTCGTGTCCGGGACTGTTGGCAGCGCAATACCGGCGATCTGAATCAGCAACGCAACGACGGTCAGGTAGGGGTACACCCAGGCGAACCGGCGGAAGGCCTTCACCATCGGCCGCAGCATCTGGACGCCGCGTGAGGCGACAGCCAGCACCAGGATCGCGAACAGCCCGTAACCCCAGAGAACGCCGTCGCGAAGTGCGTCTATCCCGTACTCAGACAGGTACGGAAGCGTCCGTACCGCACCCCAGGCCATGAAAAGGTACAGGGGCAGTGTTGACCGGTGGAACACGACCGCACGCAGGAGTGCACAGGGCTCACAGGCTACGCAGAGCACGCCCAAGCACATGAGAAGCTCGGCCGCGTACAGGGGTGGAACCGAGAGGTACGCAAAGCCCTTGCCCAGGACGGCATAGCCGAGCAAGGACAACCCGAGCAGCCACATCCAAAACCGGGCGGGCACGCTCGCCGATGTGGAGGGCACGGTCATCGGGAAGGCGGCGGTCATCTGTCTGTCCCTTCCCGAGCCCCGGCATATCCTATCGCGTAAACGTTGCTCGTGTACGCCGCCGCCGGTTGGTGGCCGCAGAGGGAGAAGAACAGGCGATGCAACAGGTTTCCGAGACCCATTCGAAGAGTCCCAAGAGGATGGCCCGCCCGGTAGGGGACGATGGCACACTCCGCCAGACCGGCCGCCTCGAGTAGTTGCAGGAGCGAGTTCGGAGTGAAACTCCGCATGTGCGTCAAATCGAGATAGCGGCTGTAGCCGCCGAGCAAGTTGGCGGCGTTCGGCGTCCGGCAGAGGAAAATTCCACCGGGACGAAGCGCATCCCGGACAGCCTCCACCCATCGGAGACAGTCGTCCTCTCCCGCCACGTGCTCGAGAACGTCCGTGCAGAGGATTGCGGAGAACTCGCCGCGGTGGCGGAGCAGGAACGCCAGACCATCCTCGCAATGCGTCTCAACCGCCGGCAACGCCCGCCGCGCGACGGCCAACTGCGACGGAGATACGTCGACCCCCACCGGAACAACTTCCGGTCGCAGGGAAAACCAGTAAAGAAGGTGACCGCTGCCGCATCCAAGATCCAGCACGCGGCTGCCCGCCGGCAGTCCGGCTAGGTAAGGCCCAAACGTGCGATCCATCTGCCGCCGATGACTCCACGACAGCAGTCGCGGATCGACGGTGGAGTTCAGGCGCGCATAGTGATCGCAGTACCGCTCAAGCAGCAAATGATGGAGACGCGACATGTTTTGACTCTTCACGCACCTGGAAAAGAACCAGGAACGGGACAACGCAGCTTCCTAAACTGACCAGACCCGCGGTGGCGCAGGCTCCATACAGGCCCCAACGCGGAATGGCGTAGGCCGAACAGAAAGTGGCCACGGCCGTCAACGCCAGAGAGGGTACGGGAAATAGCGCGAATCTCCGCGTGGCGGTGATGCCGTAGCCGAGGACGCTGCCGACATACCCGACCGCCGCTACCGCCATCAGCCATACGAGGACCGGCGATTCCGCGGCGTACTCGGCCCCATAGAGGAGCGCCAGGACTTGCCGCCCCGCCAGAAGGGCGGCGCCAACGCCGACGGCTCCCATCAAACCCGCCAGTCCGGCCAACTTGGCCAGCGCGCCGCGGAACTGCCGGACGCGCCCGGCGGCGTGATGGCCGGCCAGTCGTGGGCTTGCTGACTGGCAAACGGCATCCACCACCGTGGAACCGGCAACCTGGATGTAAGCGATCGCGGCGAAGATGCCAAGCTCCCGTTCGCCCATCGAGCGCTCGACGAAGTACCTGGGCAAGTTGCGATTCAAGCCGATCAGCATCATCACAAAGCCGAGCGGGAGCGTTTCGCGTGCGAGCCTCCCCAAACCGGCGATCCGCCAGGTTGGCCGCAACGCCGCCGCCGCGGCTTGCCATCCGAGGGGTACGCCCCGCCTCCCTGAAGCGGGGATCACGAGAGCCGCCGCGGGCATGTCGTAAGCCACCAGCAGAACCAGCGAAACCGCGGCCAACGCCAGGGCTCCCCAGAACACGCTGCCGGTAGCTTGCACCGTCACACCCAAAGCGAGGAGCGTGCCGGCGCCCCGGAGGATCATCGATCGCGCAATCAGGTCCATCCGTTCATTCCGTTGGAGCACTCCATAGATGAGGTCGCTCACGGATTCGACCGCTTTCCCCAGACCTACGGCCAGCACCACCCACTGGGTCTCCTCGCGGTAGCCCGCGGCGACCACCACCGCGGCAATCGTAGCCAATCCGGCCGCCGTCGCAATCAGGCGCAAACCGAGATACTCTTCGAGGGAGAAAGTCCCGGTGACATCGGTGGCCAGAGCCGCCCGCAACTGCAAACCGGTCAACAGAACCACTGGCGAGGTCACCGCCACTCCCAGCGCGAACTGCCCGACCATTTCGGGAGAACAGAGCTTCGCCAGAGCAACGAGCATCGCCCATTGGCACCCGGCGTACACAACGTTGCCGGCCAACGCCCAGGCGACGTTCCGTTTCATCAGCTCGCCAGCGGCTGTACGAAAAACGGAGACCGCGCGCTCGACGCTCATTTGGGAGCTGCGGCCAGATCGCTCACCGGCGAGCCGAGGTTGCCGTAGTAGCTCCACCCGGCCCCGGACTGATACCACCAGAAGTCATTCAGAGAGTTGCGGCCGGCGACGAAGAAGCGGTTTCCTGCCGCCGCGACGGATGCGCGGTTCAGCGTCCCCGCCGTCCAAATCCATCCCTGCCAGCCTCCGGAAGGTCCTTCCCGGAACGGCTGGACATAGACGAGGCCGGTCGGACTGGTTATGGTAGCGTAGACAGCGCCACCCGCCGCCGCGAGGTCCGGATCGCTTCCGAGCGTTCCGCCTCCTTTGATCCAGGGCTCCCACAGATCGCCCGAAAGGCGGCCGATCCAGATCGCGTTGTCAGTTCCTTTGACAGAAACGTAAGCCGCGCCGTCGGAGCCGATGACGATCGCCGGCTTTCCAGCCGCCGCGCCTCCGCCCGAGACCCAGCCCTGGAAGCCGGCCCCTGGAACATAACGCCCGCTTCGCACACCGCCTGTGGCCGAGCGCCCGACAACATAGACCGTCCCGTCGGCGGCTACGGCCGCGGCGGGATCCGACGCGAAACCACTTCCCAGCGCGATCCAACCCTGAAAGCCGGACGAGGGCAGATATTGGTTCAGGCGGAAGTTGTCACTCGCATCGCGGACCACCACATAGGCCTCGCCTCCCTCCGCAACCGCCAACGCAGGGTTGCCGGCAGCCGGGCCGCCCGCCTTAATCCATCCTTTCCACGTGAGTGTCGCCGCCTGG
Organism: Bryobacterales bacterium; assembly: GCA_016880505.1. Classification (GTDB taxonomy): domain Bacteria; phylum Acidobacteriota; class Terriglobia; order Bryobacterales; family Bryobacteraceae; genus JAEHDI01. Next base: position 5,883 of record JAEHDI010000155.1, read on the forward strand.
AAGATATTCATCCAGACGTCGTCAATGTTATTGCGGCCGGCCGCGTAGGTGTCGCCGTAGCTATTCTGGGCAGCCGCCGGGTCGCCGACAATCACTCCGCCCGCGCTGTAGCGCGCCGCTGAACCGAAGACATTGAGCACGGTTGCTCCGCTGGGCGCCCGGTAGACTGCCGTCGGCGCGACCGCGGCGATCTTCGCCAGGAATGCGCTTGTCCCGCCAGCGGGCGTCGGCTGGAACGCGTTCTTCAACGGAAAGTTCGCGGACAGCGTGTGACCCGCGATATAGATAGCGCCGGCCGGGTCGAGAGACACCCCGTTGGCCGCGTCGTTGTCATTCCCCCCGAAATACGTCGACTCCAGGAGTCCGTTGCCCTGCGGGCTCAACTTGGCCACGAACGCGTCGTAGCCGCCCGCAGGGCGATCCTGGACCGCGCCGACGATCGGAAAGTCTATCGACGACGTGTAGCCGGTCACCGTGGCCGCCCCAGTCGAATCCACGGCAAGTCCGGTCGGATAGTCGATTCCGACACCGCCCAGGTACGTGCTGTACTGAAGCGCCGTCCCTGCCGGGTTGAACTTGACGACAAAGCCGTCCCACGTTCCTCCCGCGAAGTGCGCCTGAAGCGGGCTGGCGGTTGGAAAGTTCGTAGAACTCGTGACACCGGCAACGTAGGCGCTGCCGCCGGCATCCACCCGAATGCCTGTTCCGAGTTCGTTAGAGCCGACGGAGCCACCGCTTCCGCCGAGATAAGTGGAGTACGCGAGCGCGGTTCCATCGGGGCTCAGTTTTGCCACAAACGCATCCTGCCCTCCGCCGCTTGCCGCCTGGATCGCGTTCGCTACCGGGAAGTTTGGCGAGTCGGAGGCGCCCGTAACATACACCGCACCCGCGCTGTCAACGGCCAGCGCTTTGGCCGCATCGTCTCCGGGGCCCCCAAGATAGGTGCTCCACAGAAGCGCTGAGCCGTCGGATCTGAGCTTCGCGATGAATGCGTCCTGACGCCCTGTGTTTGTGGTCCTGAAGCCGCCGATAGCCGGGAAGTTCGTCGAGTAGGTGTCGCCGGCGACGTAAACGCTGCCGCTGGTGTCAACACCGATACCATATGCGCTGTCGTGGCCGGCGCCGCCAAGATAGGTGCTGAAGACGAGTGCGTTTCCGGTTGCATTCAGCTTGGCGATGAACGCATCCCGCCCTCCGCCAAGGACACGCTGCCTGCCGCCGGACGTGGTGGGGAAATTCGGAGAACTTGTCCAACCGGTAACGTACGCGCTGCCGCTTCCATCCGTGGCGATGGCGAAGCCGCGGTCGTCCCAGCTTCCCCCAAGATAAGTGCAGTAGGCCAGGCTTGCGCCGGATGGGTTCAGTTTGGCAACGAAAACATCTACACCGCCCCCACTCTGTCCTTGCAGTGCGCCAGCGGCCGGGAAATTGAGCGAGTCCGTCTGCCCGGTCACATAGATATTGCCGCAGGCGTCGACCGCGACCGCCTTCGCGCTGTCCAATCCGCTGCCGTCAAGATAGGTGCTGAACGCAAGAAGGGGATCGATCACGAGAGGAAGATTGCGGTCGTAGTCGCCGATCTCAAATCCCACCGTCAACTCATTCAGCAGCCTGTAAGCCGCACGCACGGTTACCCGGCGGCCGCTGACCGTCTGGTACGCTTCCGGGCGGTGTTCACGCAGCTCCCCGAAATGAGTGGAGATCACAAGTTCACCGAGCCTGTCCACCCGAATGCCGGTGACACCCTCGTAACGCCAGACGATGCGGCAAGGATCGGCGCCCGCCGAGACGTGGAACTCGGACTTCAAGCGGCCGCCATCGCCACGATAGACAACGCTGGTTCCAGGGTAGAGCAGCCGGTAACGGACGCCCGCGAACGTAGGGACGTCCGTGGTCCAATGCCCCGGGTCCGCTCCACGCATGTAGTTGAACTTGCCTGGCAGGTTGCCGACTCCCTCGATCGACGGCGATGCATTCGCTCCGACGAACGACTGACGCACTTGGGCGCCGGAGAAATCGAACGCAACACTCTCCGGCGCGAAGCCGACGGACGCCCCGGCCGTGCTGGTCATAAAACGCATCGACTGGTCCATCTGCCCTTGGTTGGGGACGAAGAGTAGCGGCAGGCGTCCGAGAACCTGGGGCTTGCCACTGGCCCTAACCGCGGGATTTCCGGTGAAAATCAATGGGACGGCGATGGCGATCACGACAATGAGGCCTGCAAGCCAGGCGGATCCGAAAAATCCGTGTTTCCTCCCTCGGGTGTTCGTCGTAGTCATCACAGAACCTCCTGCTTAACTTCTTCGGTCGAAGACCGGAGGTTCTTTAGTTGCCGGCGGCCTCGCTCCTCAAGCCACGCGGCCGCGTCCCCGGGCGTGATGATGTCGCGCTGGAGAATGGCCCACACCAGGTCACGAGTGAGGACCGTGTGAATCTGCTCCCGAACGACCACGCCTGAGTTCTGGCCGGGCATTTTCAGCAGGAAAGGTACGCGATGGTCCTCCTTGCCGTCCAACCTCCGGGAATTGCGATTCCAGTGGTCGGAACTGAGCAGAATCGCAGTCGAATCCCAAACGCCGGAACGCTCCATCGCGCGGCGCATGTCGAACAGAATCTTGTCGAGCAGTTCCAGGCTGTCCCAGTAGCCGGCAACCGGCGCGTTGTGAAGCGTGAATCGCTGCGTTCTCCGGTCGTAGGCGTGAGGAGAGTGAGGAACCGGCAGGTGAAGGTAGACGAGGTCATGCCGGCGATCCGCAGCTTCCCTGCCGGCTCTGGATAGCACGTCACGAACCGTTTGCACGTGCTTGAGCGTCGCCCGGGACTGCCCCCACGGCGCGAGTTGGGTGCTCTCAAACAGGCTGAGTGCCTGGTTAGGCAGAATCTCCGGCAAGCGCTCTCCCATGGAATTGTGCTGGACGCTCATCTCCCACCACCAACAAGAGGTCACGTCGCCGCCAAGCACGCGACAATACGGCAAAGACCAGCCGATCACGGCGGCATTCAGTCCCAATTTCCGAACGTCGGAAAACACGTTGGGCTCGCGGCTCCACCGTCCGGGAGGAGTCCCCTCGCCGAACTCCAAGAAGAGGTCTCCGGCGTTCAAGACCTTGACCTTCGATACCGGACGGCCAATCGTAAGCGCGGGGATGGAACAGACCGTCCGCGAGGACGGAGGCCAGGCTGTCGGAACATAAACCGCGCGTTGCCGGAAAGCGTCCAATTCGGGAAGCCACAGGCCGGGTTCCCTGTCTTCGAACGTCAGTCGCTGGTCCCATTCGTCAAACAGAATCCACAGCACACGCGGAGTAGAGCCAATCCTCCCGGCGAGACGGGGCGCCAGCTGCTTTCTTACAAAAGCGGACGGATCGTATCGCAGGGCTCTCCAAACGCCCTGCACGAGGACGAACGGAACGAGTGGAAACAGCAGCAGGAGCGCAAGGAAAGCGGCGCGGACAATTCTCCGCCGCCTGGGCACAATCACCGGGACGGTGACGGCAGCCGCGGCGGCCGCGAGCACGATCGCGGTCTTCGCACTCAGGAGACCGATCAGCGGCGAGCGCAAATACCGGAAGAGTTCCTCGGACTGGTTTGACGCCACATGCCGAACAGCATTGAGCGGGAAAAGCAAGACGAGCAGAAAAATCCATTCCGCCGCTTGAGACCATTGGCCGGGCCGTTTCGTGCGCACCCATCGCAATACAAGCCAGAAAGCCGCACCGAGCAGCAGAGTGTTCAATGCCGCGGCCACATACTGCAACGGCGAGGGCGGCCCCTCCATGAGAAAGGCGTCCTCGGCCCGATACGTCAACAGTTCCGACCAAACGCGCAGATAGCAGAGGTTTGCAAGAGACAGGCAGACCGCAAGATCGCTCCACACCCCGGCGTCGGCCTGTTTCCTTCCGTTTTGAGCGCTCACTGGTGTCCCTTCCGGAAGCCAGCCTTGAACCACGCAGTGAGTTTTCGAAGGTAGAAGAGGGATCCGAAAAAGCCGGCGACCAGAAGCTGCCAGAGGAGGGCTCCCGAACCGGGGTCCGTGTACGCGGCGGCCTGAGCACAGAACCCGAAGAAGAGGAACGCCCCGAGCGGCAACGAGCGTGGGAATCGTGGAACGTCGGCGTGTGGGAGACGGTTACCGGCAATGACACGAATAGCAGAGTCTTTTCTCATGGTGTTTGACATCCGCTGTCGAGTCAGCTACGTCCGTTTCGTTTGTAGTACTTGCCGTAGTGCGAGTAGTAGTAATAGCTGTCGCTCATTTCCTTGTGGACCTCGTTGAGGACGAGGCCGACGAGGTTGGCGC
>JAEHDI010001176.1 GCA_016880505.1 Bryobacterales bacterium
GAGCGAACATGGGTCGCCGTGGGTCTTCGGGGGTTCCGGAACCGACCATCGGAACCACGCACCAGATGCGCTCGTGAACATTGCGGGGATGGACGCGCTGCTGTGGCAGGGCGGCAGGTAATGCGGCAAGAAAAAGAAAAACCGGCGTGCAGACGCGAAGCACTTTCACAGGGTCTCCTTCCCTGGTTCGCGCTACGTCCTCGCCGGTACAGGCGTAACCGAACGGCTATACCTAAATCGAGATAATGATGTCCGAAATGGACTTTCGTGTCAAGGGGAATTTTGCCTTCCGGCTCCTGCCTCCGCGGCAGAGCACCTGCTGATCGGCGGCCGGAGTCCAACCGATGCCGTCCTCCCGGTACCAGTGGAGATCGCGGGCCATGGAAGGCGATGGACTGCGCCACTTGCTTGTGAGGTCAGCGAGCGGGGCGTTGCTGGAGTGAGGATATGGCCATGCCGGTGGCGACGACCACGAGGCAGCCGATGACGTTGTACCAGAGGAACGAGATGCCGGTCAGGAATCGCGCGGCGAAGATCGCCGCTTCCCCCGCGATCACCCCGTAGAACGCGCCGGCAGCCCCCACCCGCGGAAAGAAGAAGGCCAGCGCGAACACTCCGAGCATGCCGCCATAGAACAGCGAACCGAGCATGTTCACCGCTTCAATGAGGGAGCCGATGTTCTTGCCGAACTGGGCAGTCACCACCGCATAGCCGCCCCAGAACACCGTCGCCGCACGAGAGGCCCAGAGATAGTGGCGGTCGGCCGCGTCTTTCCGGAAATGCCGCTGGTAGATGTCGATCACACTCACCGTGGCCAGGGAGTTGATCTCGGCCGAGATCGTCGACATCGCCGCCGCAAAGATCGCGGCCAGGATCAGCCCGACGACGCCGGCGGGCAAGTAGCGCGTCACGAACGTCAGGAAAATGTAGTTCGTGTCGTTGAAGCCACGCTCACCGGCGGCTCTCTCAGCCAAGCCCGCGCCATCCCGCCTGACGGAATCGAACTGCTTTTGCGCCTCCTTGTATTCCCGGACGGCGGCCTCCCGCCGACCCGCGCCGCCGTCGCGGTTCGCCTCCAGCAGCCGCATCGCCGCATCCCGGCGGTTCTCGAACGCGGATTCATATCGCTCGGCGAGCGGCGCGTACTCAGACTGGAAAGCAGGGGCCTGGATGCGCTCCAGCGCGACGGGCTGGAACAGCAGCGGGGGCTTGACGAACAGGAAAAAGACAAACACCATCGCGCCCGTAAAGAGAATGAAGAACTGCATGGGCACTTTGGCGGCGGCATTGAACAGCAGACTCAGACGGCTTTGCGCAATCGACTTGCCCGTAAGGTAGCGCTGCACCTGCGATTGGTCGCATCCGAAATAAGCGAGAGCGAGGAACATCCCGCCAATCAGCCCGCTCCACAAGTTGTAGCGATCGTGCCAGTCTACATTGAACGTGACTGCGTTCAGACGCCCGGCCGCGCCCGCTAGCGTCAGCGCATCGAGAAACGACACTCCGCCGGGCAACAGCCAGATGACCGCGATCAGGGCAGCAAAAATACCTGAGATCATGATCAGCATCTGCTGGAAGTCGGTCCAGGTGACGGCCTTGATGCCGCCGAGCGTCGTGTAAACGACGACAAGCAGACCCATTACCATCGTCGTCCACCGGTCCGGCCAGCCGAGAATCACAGTAAGTACTACGGCGGGGGCGTACAGAGCGAGCCCCACGGCCAGCCCGCGCTGGATCAGGAAGATCATGCTGACCAGGGCGCGGGTCTTCGCGTCGAAGCGTTTTTCCAGGTACTCGTAGGCAGTGTAGACGTTCGCCCGGTGAAAGATCGGGACCGCCGTGGCCGAAAGGACCACCATCGCGAGCGGCAGCCCGAAGTAGAACTGCACGAAGCGCATGCCGTCCACGTAGGACTGGCCGGTTGTCGAGATGAAGGTGATTGCGCTCGCCTGGGTCGCCATGATCGAGAGCGCCATGGCGTACCAGGGCATAGTCTTGCCGGCGAGCAGGTACTGCCGGACGCTGGTGCTTCCCCGCCCCCGCCACAAACCATAGGAGACGATAAAGACGAGCGAAACCGCCAGCACCATCCAGTCGAGCGGTCTCATGCGGAAAAGGCCTTCGAAAAGAGGAAGAACAGCAGAATCAGCAAGGC
>JAEHDI010001177.1 GCA_016880505.1 Bryobacterales bacterium
GAGGTACGACAATGAAGGGGACGGAAACAATTGCGGTTGCGGCGATGCTCATGGCTGTGCCGGGTGCGCTGGCCCAACGGCATGAGATCGGGCTTACTCTGGGCGCCATCTCGGGGGTGGATCGAGGCGCTTCTTCGGGACAGGTGGGCCTCGGGACGGGGATTGCATTGCAAGCGAACTACGGTTATCGCATCTTCGGTTCGCGGAACGCGGCTTTGTTTGCCGAGGTGTACTTCCTTGCGAACCCGCTGAGGGACATCTCCTCGCCGGACGGACGAGCCAGCCGCGATGTCGCGACACTTTATGTTTTACCTGGGTTGCGGATCAAGTTTCTCCCCGCTCGTTCGTTCTCGCCATATGTGGCTGTAGGCGGAGGTTACGCTCTGTACGAGCAGAGCCTGACACAAATTGACGGCAATCCAAGTCCGGCCCCACGGAACACCCATCGTGCCGCATTCGGTTTCGGGGGCGGCGCGGATTTTCCTGTGTGGCGTTTTGTAGGAGGCCGCATTGAGATTCGGGATTTCTACACCGGTAATCCGAGCTTCAACATTCCGGTTTCTGGAGGCGGCCAACACAACGTCGTGGCGGGCGGCGGCGTGGTTCTGCGTCTAGGAGGTTCCGAGAGGTGACCGATGCGGATTCGTTTGAGCGTACTACTGGCCCTTGCGACGGGGTTCTTGCACGGAGAAGTCGCGGCCTACGAAATACGCCCCGCGCAGGGAGCCAGATTCGTTCTGACGGTGGAAAAGACAGGCCTGTTAAGCGGGAAGAAGCACCAGTTCGTCTTTGGAGACTATCAGGGCACGCTCCATTACGATCCGGGCGCGCCCGAACATTCGCGCGTCGATTTCTCCATCCGGTCGGCGAGCGCGGTGTGCATGGACAAGTGGGTCAGCCAGAAGGATCTGAAGAAGATCCAGGCCTATGCGCTCGACGACATGCTAGCGGCCGAAAAGTACCCGGAGCTGCATTTTTCCTCCCTTGGTGTGGTGCGCAAGGGCGAGAACACGTTCGAAGTCACGGGCACGCTCACGATCCGTGGAATTCTCAAGCCCGCGACGGTAATGGTCGAACTTGGCAGAGACTCAGGCAGAATCACATCACTCTCGGGCCACGCAGTGGTGCGGCTCAAGGATTACGGGTTAAAGCCTCCGACGGCGGCTCTGGGCACGATTGGGACCAAGAACGAGATGACAGTGGAGTTCTCCCTGGCACCGGTAGCGGGAACGGAGACAACTCTCTCGGGGGCAAGCTCCAGGAGAAAGCCCTGAACAAAGTTGACGGCGAAAGGACAACACACCGTGACGAAGGAAGAAATCAGGCTGCAGGAATCCCGTGAGCGCCGCGCTCACTGGAATCGCTGGGGCCCATATCTGAGCGAGCGTGCCTGGGGCACGGTGCGCGAGGACTACAGTCCCGGAGGCACCGCCTGGGAATATCTGCCACATGACCATGCCCGCTCGCGGGCCTACCGCTGGAACGAAGACGGACTGGCGGGAATTTCCGATCGCCACCAACTGATCTGCTTCGCCATCGCACTGTGGAATGGACGCGATCCCATTCTCAAAGAGCGATTGTTCGGACTCACCGGCAACGAAGGAAATCATGGCGAGGACGTCAAGGAGCAGTATTTCTATCTAGACAGCACGCCGACGCATTCCTACATGAAGTACCTCTACAAGTACCCGCAGGCCGAGTTCCCCTACGCAGACTTAGTCGCCGGGAATCGCGCACGCGACAAACATAGCCGCGAGTACGAGCTCCTGGATACCGGCGTGTTCGACGAAAGCCGCTATTTCGATGTGTTCGTGGAATATGCGAAAGGGAGCCCGGAGGACATCCTGATCCGGATTACCGCCGCCAATCGTGGTCCCGAGTCCGCCACGCTCCACCTCTTGCCCACCGTGTGGTTTCGGAACACGTGGTCATGGGGAGATGGAGGCGAGCGTCCGAGCCTGCGCCAGGCGTGCAGTTGCTCGATCGAATTGGAGCACACGACTTACGGCCGACGGCGGCTTGTCTGCGAGGGCTCTCCGGAGATGCTTTTTACCGAGAACGAAACGAACTTCCAGCGATTGTATGGTGGTGAGAGGAACTACCCCAAGGACGGAATCAACGACTGAATCGTTAACGGCCGAACGGATGCCGTGAATCCCGCCCGTACAGGCACGAAGGCCGCCTCTCACTACGTTTTGCATCTCGGCTCGGGGGAGACAGCGACGGTCCGCCTGCGGCTCACGGATCTCACGGTGGACAGGCTTGACGAGAGCTTCGATCGGATCTTCGCCGAGCGCCAGCGCGAAGGCGATGAATTCTATTCGACCGTGATCCCGAAGGACCTTTCCGACGACGCGCGGAATGTGATGCGCCAGTCATTTGCCGGGCTGCTCTGGTCCAAGCAGTTTTACCACTACGTGGTTAGGGACTGGATCAAGGGCGACCCTACCTTTCCGCCACCCCCACCGGAGCGACGTGACGGCCGAAACCACGAGTGGACACACCTGTACAATGCCGACGTCATCTCGATGCCAGACAAGTGGGAGTATCCGTGGTACGCCGCCTGGGACCTCGCCTTCCACTGTGTGCCGCTTGCCCTCGTCGATTCGGACTTCGCTAAGGAACAGCTCATTTTGATGCTGCGCGAATGGTACATGCATCCAAACGGGCAACTGCCGGCGTACGAATGGGCGTTCGGCGACGTGAACCCGCCGGTGCATGCCTGGGCCGCCTGGCGCGTATACAAGATCGAAAAAAGGCGCCGGGGCGTCGGCGACCGTGTGTTCCTGGCGCGCGTCTTTCAGAAGCTGCTGCTGAACTTCACCTGGTGGGTGAACCGTAAGGACACCGAAGGGAGAAACGTCTTCCAGGGCGGCTTTCTCGGACTCGACAACATCGGCGTATTTGACCGAAGTGCGCCGCTCCCAACTGGAGGACACATCGAGCAGGCGGACGGCACGGGCTGGATGGGGATGTACTGTCTGAATCTCCTCGCGATCGCGATGGAGCTGGCCCGCGAGGAATCGTGTTACGAGGACGTGGCCAGCAAGTTCTGGGAGCACTTCCTTTACATCGCCGACGCGATCAACCATCTGGGCGAAGACGGCGCCGGCATGTGGAACGACCAGGACGGGTTCTTTTACGATGTGCTGCACATGCCCGACGGACGTCACTCGCCGCTGAAGGTCCGCTCGATGGTCGGGCTGATTCCACTGTTCGCAGTGGAAACGCTCGAACC
>JAEHDI010000156.1 GCA_016880505.1 Bryobacterales bacterium
AAAGAAGCCTTCTCCCAGGTATCCTGCCGCTGCCGCGCCACGCCATAGCCGCTGTTCCGATTGGTCTCGAACGCCGTCCCGTGAATCTCGTTGGTGCCGCCCTTCGTGGTCACGATGATCGAGGTGGGGCGGGCAAACTTGGCCGAGGAGGCATTGTTTTCAACCCGGAACTCCTGGACCGAATCCAACCCGGGCTGCCGGGGGGTCACGGTATTCCACGAGTAACGGTCGGCGAGAGCCGCACCGTCCAGAACCATCTCGAACGACATTTGGCGCAATCCGAAGGCGCGCGTGCCCTCCATGCCCGGCACGGTTTGCAGCAGGTTCGTGAGGGCGCGTCCGTTGATGGGCAACTGCTCGATGCGCGTCCGTTCGAGCGTGTGCCCGAGGGTGGGGCTGTCAGTGGTCACCATCGGGGTGACGTCCTGGACGGAGACCTCAGTCGCCGTTTGGCCGACGTTCAGGGTGATGTTCACCACCGCGGCCTGCTGGACCTGCACGGTGAGAGTCCCCTCAAACTTTTGGAATCCAGGCGTCTCGACGGTTATCCGGTACGGCCCTGGGTTGATACCCGTGAACAGAAAGAACCCAACCTGATTGGCGGTGGTTCTCGAAGTCACGTTTGTAGCAGTATTCGTGAGCGTCACAGCGGCTGCCGGGATGACCGCCGCGGACTGGTCGCGAACTGTTCCGTTGACGGCCGACGTACTGGCCTGCGGCAACGCCGGCGCAGCTAACAAGACTGCCAGAAAAAGACAGAACAGAATGTTCAGCTTTGCACCAGACACACTCATAGGGATTCCTCCTTCTATCTATGGACTGAGCAGAGATTAAGGTCCTTGCACCAAAGCACACCTAAAGCAAGTTCGTTGGCTATTTTGAGGTGCTATTATCCTCTTGTCAAGCCCTTATTTTGGTTTCTGGCGAAAAAGGTGGAGGCGCGCTGTGGAGAGTTGTTGCATTTCTCCACAGATGAACAGCGGCTGTTGCCGGGCGGAAGACTACTGTAGCTGCGCCAGCTCCGCTTTGATTTTGGGGATGATGTGCCCGTATTCCGCCGGTGTGGCCTTGGCCAGAAACACCTCAAAGCAGGCGCGCGCCCGCGCGTTGGCCCCGATCATTTTGTAGATGCGGCCGAGGTTCAGTTGCGCCTCCAGCAGGTCCGGATCGTGCTGCGCGGCTTTCTCGAAGTAACCGCGAGCGGCTGTTATGTCCTGTCTCTGCACCGCGACAAGCCCCAGGCCGTTGTAAGCCGGAGCGTATTCTTCCTCGGTCGCGAGGCACCATTTATAGACGCGCTCCGCGTCGGCTGGCCGGCCGGTATCCAGGTAGGCCATTCCCAGATCGCTCAGGCTTTCACAATCAGAAGGGTTGAGTTTCGCGGCTCTCTCGAACGCGGTTATCGCCTCGGCGTGGTTGCCCTGCCGGATGTAGAGGTTGCCCAGGCGCGAGTACAGCCAGGCATTCCGGACACCGTGACGGATACCTTCCTGGTAGAGTTTCATAGCTTCGGCGGAGCGCCCGGCCTTGTCGTATTCGTCCCCGAGGTGATAGTAAATGGTCGGGTTTCCGGGGTCTTCCGCCAACGCCCTGCGAAGCAAGGGGATGCGCTGGGACATCTTACTGCCCCAGTCTGGGGAAATTGCGAGATAGAGCAATTTGAGGATGCCCGTCCGGTCTTTCGGATCCGTCCCTTCGCCCTTCAAGGTGTACTGGCTACGCGATGAGCCACCGACGTATCCCAGGGACTTCAATTGTTCCATGGTGCGGCGATCCACCATGGTGGTCTCCACCTTCTCCCCTTCTGCTGC
>JAEHDI010001178.1 GCA_016880505.1 Bryobacterales bacterium
CCCGAAACCCTGGCGGCGATTCCGTCGAGCCCTTGCGCCGGCAGGCCGCCGCGCCGCCTCGGCCAGCAGCCGGTCCGCGAATCCCTCCGGAGGCGAGTGCCTCCGAAGTGCCTGCCGCAGTTCGTCTTCCATGCGTTTCATGACTTCAAATCTCCAAGAGTGCGCGCCGCTTTCTCGCGGAGCATGACCAGCGCCCGCTGGAGGTGGCTGCGGACCGTCGAGACCGGCATGTTCAACACAGAGGCGATCTCCGAGGCGTCCAGATCCTCCTGGAAGTGGAGGATCACCACCATCCGGGGTTTCTCCGGCAGTGAAGCGACCAGTTTCCGCAGTTTCCCGGCCAGCAGCGGATCACTGCTTTCAGCCGGCGATCGTGGCTCCACGACCTCAGTGAGTTGCACTTCACGCGCTTCGGGCCGATGCGACCGTCGCCGGGCGCGGTCAATACAACGGTGACTGGTGACCCTTCGGAGCCAGTGAGCGGCATGGGCCGGCGATTCGATGTCCTCCAGATGCTCGTACAGTTGGAGAAATACCTCCTGCGCAAGTTCTTCGGCAGCTCCGGGGTCGCGCAGGAAGTGGTGCGCCAGACTGTACACCATCGCCTGGTGCTCTCGAACCAGCGCGGCAAACACTTCGACGGTGCCTTCGTCCGGCAGATCCCGATCGACGATTCCCGTCGCTGGCTCCGTCACGCCGACGTCTCTTTCCCTCTCAGTATCCAATACGCGCTAGGGCGGGTTCCGCAACGCAACTTTTTCGACGGCTCCCGGCTACGAAATTCCAGACTTCTGGTATAAAGTGAGAATTCGAGATCTGAAACTCGGTGGGAGGTCCAATGGTTACCACTACATCCAGACGTAGGCTGTTCCAGTCCGCCGCCGGAGTTGCTCTAGCCGGCAGCCGCCTGTCCGCCGCAGCATCGCCTGCTTTGCCGACGGTCAAGTTAGGCAGTCATGACATCACCCGGCTGATTATCGGCTCCAACCCGTTCAACGGGTACTCTTACGGCATCTACTCGCTCGACCACCACATGCGGGAGTGGTCGACCGAAGAGAACATCGCGAAGACACTGCGCATGGCCGAGCAGAGCGGCATCAACACCCACCAGTTCAGCTACAACCCGAAAGGAATGGCGGGGATCAAGCGTCACCAGGCGGAGGGCGGCAAGCTCAATTGGATTCTGCTCGGCGGCGGCGAGATGAAAGACAACCTCGCGCTGATCCCGCAGACTGCCAAATTGGGTCCGCTCGGCATCGTTCATCACGGCGGCGTCACCGATCAGCGCTTCCGCGCGGGCGAGATCGACAAGGTCCACACGTTCCTGAAGACCGTGCGGCAGAGCGGTGTGCTGGTCGGCCTCTCCACTCATGACCCGAAGATCATCGAGTACGTGGAGGAGCGGAACTGGGACATCGATTTCTACATGGCCTGCTTCTACCAGTTCAGCCGGACCACGGAGGAGATCAAGAAGATGCTCGGCGAACTGCCACTCGGCAAGGTTTTCCTCGAGGGCGATCCCGCCCGGATGTGCAAGGTGATTCGCGCGACCAAGAAAACCTGCCTTGGATTCAAAATCCTCGCCGCCGGCCGTTCGGCCGAGGGCCCGAAAGAACTGGAGGCGGCGTTCCGCTTCGCCTTCGAGAACATCAAGCCGAAAGACGCGGTGATCGTCGGCATGTACCCGCGATTCAAGGATGAAGTCCGCGAGAACGCGGACATCGTCCGGCGCGTCGCCGGCCTGCCCACATAGGTTGCCGGACGAGATCAAGTAGAACGCCGGCCACAAGCGCCGCGTCGGTGACCTGCCGCATAGCGCTGGCGCATCCCGGGCGTCCCACACATGAGGCTCGCACGTTGGTAAGCTGTACAACTTATGACCATCGGTGTTCCTAAGGAAACCTATCCCGGAGAGCGCAGGGTAGCGCTCGTTCCGACGACGTTCCCGGCCCTCGCGAAGGCGGGCCACCAGGTGATCATCGAGTCCGGCGCCGGCGCGTCCGCCGGCTTTCCAGATTCTGAATACACGGAGAAAGGTGCGCGGGTGGTTTCCTCGCGGGCGGAAGTGTTCGCAACCGCCGACGTGATTGTACAGGTACGCGCCTACGGCAGCAATCCGGAGGCCGGCAAGGAGGATCTCTCCCTGTACCGGTCCGGTCAGGTTGTGATCGGATTCTTCGATCCGCTCTCGTTTCCTGCCCACCTTCGGGAGGTGGCGTCCACCGGAGTCACCGCGTATTCCATGGAGCTGATGCCGCGCATCACGCGCGCTCAGAGCATGGACGCGCTCTCGTCGATGGCCACGGTGGCAGGCTACAAGGCCGTTCTGCTGGCCGCCGAGCGGCTTCCGAAGCTTTTCCCGATGCTGACGACGGCTGCGGGGAGTATCGTGCCCGCCAAGGTTTTCGTCATCGGAGCCGGCGTGGCCGGCCTTCAGGCAATCGCCACCGCGAGGCGTCTCGGCGGAGTGGTCAGCGCGTACGACGTCCGGCCCGCGGTGCGTGAGCAAGTGCATCCACTCGCCCGCGGAGCGCATCTGCGAGGCGGCGCGCTGGAGCTGCGAGAGCAGCGACGGATCGAGCGCCGCGAGGTCGTC
>JAEHDI010001179.1 GCA_016880505.1 Bryobacterales bacterium
GTGCCACACCGCCTGGCGGTCAGCGGCATCTGGGAGGCGCCGCTCTCCAAGGGGACAAATTGGCTGCGGCCCCTTCGCGGCCTGGTCCTGAGCGCCATGTACACGTATTCGTCCGGCATCCCTTTTAGCGCGTGGCTGGGATACGATGGCGCCGGCACAAAGGCGGAGCGGTCCGATTGGCGCTCGGGCGAGAGGCCCGACATCATCGAGGGATCAGGACGACGTCTGGTGACAGGTGACCCGGAAGGCTGGGTGGACTTGTCGGCGTTCCGCCGCCCCGAGAGGGGTTTCCTGGGAAATCTGGGACGCAACACGATCCGTGGGCCCAATCTCTCCAATCTCGACTTCTCGACGAACTGGCGGCGGCCCCTCACGGAGCGGGTGACCGTAGAGCTGCGTCTCGAGGTCTTCAACTCGCTGAACCGGACCAACCTAAGCATTCCTAATGCGGAGCGCATGCAGATCTTCACCGTGGACGGCATCCGGGAGGACGCTGGGAGGATCACCGAAGCCCTTGATAGCCGCGAGATCCAGATCGGGCTTAAGATCAGTTTCTGATGCTCGATTCCCTCCAGATGCTGTTGCGGTTCAGCACCGGACTCAGGAAGTACCTCTCCTCGCCGCTGGCGAGCCAGGACTGCCGCAACATCGTCGTCAGGAGCATCCAGGAGCGCGAAACGAGCTTTCTGGACCTGCTCCGGCGGACGATCTACGAGAATCCCCGCAGCCCCTACCTGGCGCTGCTCAGGACGGCGGGCGCGGAGTATGGCGACGTAGCCGCCATCGTGCGGCAGGACGGCGTCGAGACCGCACTGGAGAAGCTTTACGATGGCGGCGTCCACATCCGCCTGGAGGAGTTCAAAGGTCTGCGACCCATTGAGCGGCCCGGTCTGACATTGGCGGTGAAAGCGGAAGACTTTGACAACCCCCTTCTGCGGCGCGACTTCGAGGTAGCCACCGGCGGGTCCGCGGGCAGGCGGAGGCGCCTAGCCATCGACGTCGACCTCCTGCTCCAGGAAGCCGCGTATACTCGGGTGATCGAGGAGGCCCACGGTGTTTTCGAGCGCCCGAAGGCCATCTGGCGGCCTGTGCCGCCAGGCTCGTCCGGCTTGAAAGCCGTGCTCAGGGCCGAGAAGTGTGGGCGTTCCCTGGACAAGTGGTTCAGCCCGACGCACATTTCCTGGGGGCCTCGGGGGTGGACTTCAGCAGTCTTCATCGCCTCTGCTGTGATGATCGGCCGGCTCTGCGGGACGGCAATCCCGATGCCCGAGCACGTGCCGCTGGATGAAGCCCGGCGTGTGGCGGAGTGGATGTCGGAGCAGGCCACGGCCGGCCGGCACGCCTACCTGTCGGCCCCTTCCAGCACCGTGGTGCGAATCTGCCAGGCTGCTCGCAAGGGCGGACTGGATATCACGGGAAGCGTATTCCGAGTGAGCGGGGAACCCTACACCGAGGGCAAGCGGCGGGTCGTCGATTCCTGTGGGGTACGGACTTTCAGTGCGTGGAGCCTGGCGGAGTGCGGTGGCGTGGCGGGAGGGTGCGCCCGGAGCGAGGCTCTCGACGAAATGCACCTGCTGACAGGCATGATCGCGCTGATCCAGCGTTCGGTTCCATTGCGGGGCGAGGCAGGCTCCGTCGAGGCTTTTCACCTCACCACTCTCCGGCGCGAGACTCCGAAAGTCATGCTGAATGTCGACGCAGGCGACTACGGCGTGGTCTCTCGGCGGCGGTGCGGTTGCCCGCTGGAAGAACTCGGGATGCATTTCCATGTGCACGGCATCCGGAACTACGAGAAGCTGACCACCAACGGCATGCACATCGTTGGTTCGGACATTCTGGAGTTGGTGGAAGACTTTCTCCCGCGATGTCACGGCGGCGCCCCGACAGACTACCAGTTCGTGGAGGAATCCGGCGGCGCCGAGAGTCGCATCGCCATTGTAGTCAGCAGGCGCGTGCCGAATCTCGACGAAGGGGCCTTGCTCGGGCACGTGACGGCTTTTCTGGCCGGAAAGAGCCGGGCTCATCGCATGATGATCCGCGTGTGGGAGCAAGGAGGCAGCTTGCGAGTGGTCCGCGCAGAGCCTCACACGACATCCACCGGGAAGACACCCGCCCTGCGCGTCGTACAGGAGTTGGAGACCGAGACCGGGGAGGCCAAACGCGTTGGCTCTTGACGCCGCGGTGCAACGCCGCAGCCGGTGGTCGTGGGTGCGATCTCTGTCCGGGCCGGGGCTGGTTTTCGTACTCGCTGCTCTTGGTCCGCAAGACCTTGTGTCGAACGCGGTGGCCGGCGCCGATCACGGGTACTCCCTGCTATGGACGTTGATCCTGCTTGCCATGGCGCGCTACACCGTACTGGAGGCTTCGGGGCGCTATGTGGTGGTATCGGGCGAAAGCCTGGTTGAGGGGTACGCGCGGTGCGGCCGCTGGATCGCGTGGCTGCTCCTGGTCTCGATTCTGATCAAGCGCCACCTCACGAATCTGTCACTCATTTTGCTGATGGGCGTCGCTGTAAACCTGCTGTTTCCACTCGACCATCCGCGCGGCGCGGCGTTCTGGTCTCTGGCCCTGTGGACACTGGGTCTCTGGGTCATGTTGTGGGGACGGTACGCCCGCATTGAGAAGTGGTTCAGGGGGCTCGCCATACTGCTGGCGTGTTGCCTGATCCTGGTCGCCGCGCTCGCCCGGCCGGATCCGCTCTTGATCTTGAAGGGTCTGACGGTTCCATCCATGCCCCAAGGCAGCTCCTTGCCGGGCACGCTGTTTGTGCTCATGGCTCTGATGGGTGCGGGGGCGGGATCGGTGAACA
>JAEHDI010001180.1 GCA_016880505.1 Bryobacterales bacterium
AGAATCCCGAACAGCTTGCGCTCCTTCTCTTGAAGCGCCGCTGGATCGAGCATAGAGGTGGTTCCCAGCCCCACGAGGGTCGCCATAACTTGAATTATATCGGACCGGGCGAAATTACTGTAACGGCAACGTCGGCTCGTTCCCGTTCTTGCCGTTGGCCTCGTCCTCGGTGACCACGCATGCGGCCGCCACCCGGTCACTCGTCTCCATTTTCACCAGGCGGACGCCCTGCGCCGATCGGCCTGATTGCCGAATGGCCGCCGCTTCGATGCGAATCAGTTTGCCGTCCTGAGTGATGATCATGACGTCGGTCTCGTCCGCGACCGCCAGCACGCCAACTACCTTGCCGGTGCGCGGCGTGACCTTCATGTTGATCACGCCCTTGCCGCCGCGGCGGGTCAGCCGGTAGTGTTTGAGCGGAGTCCGCTTCCCGTAGCCGTTCTCCGCAATGGACAGCATCAGCCCGTTTTCCTCGACTACCTCGGCAGCCACCAGGAAATCTCCCTCCGCCAGATCCATCGCACGCACACCGCGAGCCTGGCGGCCCATCGGCCGGACCTCGCCCTCGGGGAAGCGGATCGCCTTGCCCTCGTGCGAAGCGAGGAACATGTAGTTCTTCCCGTTCGACAGGCGCGCCGCGATCAGCTCGTCGCCCTCATCCAGCGACACGGCGATGATCCCGCGCGACATCGGATTGTCGAATTCGGTCAGCTCGCTTTTCTTGATGACACCGTCCCGGGTCACCATGACGATGTACTGGTCGGCGACGAACTCCTTAACCGGCAGAAACGCCTTCACAACCTCGTCAGGCTGGAGATTGACAAGGTTGTTGATCTGCTTGCCCTTGCCTGCGGTACCGGCATCCGGAATGTCCCAAACCTTCAGCCAGTACACGCGCCCGCGGCTCGTGAACACAAGCAGGTAGCTGTGCGTATTGGCGATGGCCAGGTACTCCACCACATCCTCGGCACGGGTACCCATGCCGATGCGGCCCTTCCCGCCGCGCGACTGGCGGCGGTACGTGTCCACAGGCGTGCGCTTCAAGTAACCGCCGCGCGTGACGGTAACGGCGACGTCTTCCATCGCCACGAGATCTTCGAGCCGGATCTCGCCCGGGTCCTCGACGATCTTCGTTCGGCGGTCGTCTCCGAATTCCTTCTGGACCTCGCGCAGTTCCTTCACCAGTACGCCGCGCAGGACCTTGTCCGATCCGAGAATCTCTTCATACTCGGCGATCCGCTTCTGGATCTCGACCAGTTCGTCGAGGATCTTTTGCTGCTCCATGCCGGTGAGACGCTGGAGCTGAAGCTCGATGATCGCCTGCGCCTGCTTCTCGGTGAACTCGAAGCGCCCTACCAATCCCTCGCGGGCCTCTTTTGGTGTCCTCGACGCGCGGATCAGATTGATGACCGCATCGAGGTTGTCGAGCGCCTTCTTGAAACCGAGTAGAATATGCTCGCGCTCGCGGGCTTTCCGGAGCAGGTATTCCGTGCGACGCCGCACGACGTCGATTCGGTGGTCGACGAACCGCCTGATCGTGTCGACCAGTCCGAGTTCCCTCGGCTGGCCGTTGACGATCGACAGCATGATAATGCCGAAGCCAATCTGGAGCTGCGTCTGTTTATAAAGGTTGTTGAGGACAACCTCGGACTGCTCGCCGCGCTTCAGTTCGAAAACGATCCGCATGCCCTCGCGATCGCTCTCGTCGCGAATCTCCGAGATGCCTTCCAGCTTTTTATCGTTGACGAGGTTCGCGGCATGCTCAATCAGGCGCGCCTTGTTTACCTGATACGGGATCTCGGTCACTACTATGCACTCGCGGTCTCGCCCTGTGCGCTCGATACCGGCCTTCGCCCGGAGTTTGAGCTGGCCGCGGCCCTTGGTGTAGGCGTCCAGTATCCCCTGTCTGCCGAGAATGAAACCCCCGGTCGGAAAGTCCGGTCCGGGCACCATCTCGAGGATCTTGGCGAGCGGGGTGTGCGGGTTCTGGATCAGCGCCACCGTCGCGTCGATCACTTCCGAGAGGTTGTGCGGCGGGATGTTCGTCGCCATGCCGACCGCAATGCCGGACGAGCCGTTCACGAGCAGATTGGGAATCCGCGTCGGCAGGACCTCGGGTTCCTCTTCACTCTCGTCGTAGTTGGGCCGGAAATCGACGGTTTCTTTGTCGATGTCTTCTAGCAGTGTCGCGGCAATCCGCGAGAGGCGCGCCTCGGTGTACCGCATCGCCGCGGGCGGATCGCCGTCCACGGAACCGAAGTTGCCCTGCCCGTCGATGAGCGGGTAGCGCATCGAGAAGGGCTGGGCCATGCGCACCAGTGCGTCGTAGAGCGCGGTGTCGCCGTGCGGGTGGTACTTGCCGAGCACTTCGCCGACGATCTTGGCGCACTTGCGGGTCGGGCGATTCGCCGTCAGGCCCATCTCGTGCATGCCGAAAAGAATCCGGCGATGCACTGGCTTCAACCCGTCCCGAATATCGGGGAGCGCCCGTCCGATGATCACGCTCATCGCATAGTCGAGATACGACCGGCGCATCTCGTCTTCGATGTTGATCGGCACCAGGTTCTGGCTTCCGTCACCGCCCAAGGGCATTTGGGTCGGAGGCGGACTCGGTGGCGGGGGCGGCGTTGGAGGGGCGCCCGGCTGCTCACGATCGGCCAAAGATTCCTCCTCGGAACAGACTCATTTTCTTCGTCTTTTCTTCTCCCTCGAAAGGGAAGCCTGTCAAAGTTCTATTTTACCAGAAAATACAACAAGACAGGGGACTTAACACGATTTTGGAGAAGCCCTTTCGAATCAGTCCATGGGGTACAGGCTGCACCCGCCGTCCACCAGCAGAACCGAGCCCGTCATATAGGCCGCGGCGGCGCTCGAAAGGAACAAGAATGCATCGGCGACCGAATCCGGCGCCTGAAGTTCGCCGAGCGGGATCGCCTTTTGCGCCCGCGCCCGGTATTCCGCGTCCGCGTCCCACTGGCGCCTGGCCATTCCCGCGCCGACGATGCCCGGGGCGATGGCGTTGGCACGGATCTTCCGGGGTGCGAGCTCCCGCGCGAACGACCGCATGAGCTGCTTCATCGCCGCCTTGCTCGCGTTGTAGGCGCCAATATCCGGCCAAGGCACGTCGGAGACCCACGACGTCGTGAAGATCAGGTGTCCCGCAATGCCGTCCTCGATCATCGCTCGCGCCGCCGCCCGTGCGAGCAGGAAGGCGCTCCTCACGTTCACGGACATCGTCCGGTCCCAGTCTTTCTCGCTGAAATCGACCAATGGACCTGGCACGACCATGCCGGCATGACACAGAACGGTGTGGATAGGACCGAATACCTCGCGCGCGTACACCACGAAGCGCGCCGCCATATCCGATTCGGAGAGGTCGCCGCGGAAGTACCGCACACTGCCCGCGGGAATTGCCGCCTTGCTCAGACGGCTTTCCGCTTCGGACTCAATCAGCAGGTCGTTCACCGACATCCGCGCGCCGTGTTCCACCAGTGCGCGGATGACCGGCACACCAAGCGCGCCGCAACCGCCCGAGATGACGATGTGCTGCCCCGATAGAGCGTCCGCCCGAAAACACGACATCCCCAGACCCCCTGCGATTCGTGACGCTACAGATCTTTCAACCGCTCCGTCGCCTTCCGAATTTGTGAATCCAGCGTTCGCAGTGCGTCCGCCACTCCCGCCGCGTACCGGTCCGCATCGTCGAAACGGCCCGCCTCCACGGCTTCGCGCACGGCTGGCAGTGGTTTGGCACTGTAGCCGGTGTAAAGCCCCGGAGCGTACAGACGGTTCTTGTACCACTCGCGGCCGGGCAGCCCGTCTTTCGCGAGCAGTGCGCGCTCGGAGCGGAAGAGCGCCTGGTTGACTTGCTTCAGTTTCTCCGGTGGCGCGCCCTGCGCCCGCTTCATCGCGTTCGCGAGCTGCTTCTCATAACGCTGTGCGCTCTTCTCGACGCGCTTCAGCTCCCCCAGAACGGCATCGAATGAAACTCGCCCCGACTTTTTCCCGGCGACCTTATCGATCTCCAGCACATACGACCGCACGGCGCGGGCGAGAGTGTCGAACTCGAATGGCAGCACAGGCGCATCGGCCAGCCGTGCAACTGCAGTCGCCATCACCTGCGCCATTGCCTTTCCATATACAAACTGCCCGTCCGAAAAGCGCGAGTACCAGGCGAAGGAATCGTAGATGGAGTGATAGATGCCGCCGCCGCTGTCCCCGCTGAGAGCGAGATTCACGCTGGCGACGCCGGCATGATGGACGAAGGCGACGTAGTCCGAGCCGGCCCCGAGAGAACCCAGCCGGAACTCCGGCTTCTCCTCAGGCTTGTCCTCAGATGGCTTCGGCTTGGCTGTCTCGAGCAGGCTCGCCTTCGCCACGGGATCGGGGACGTCGCGGGCCACCTCGCGGATGAACATGTCGAGCGTCGGTGAGGCGCCGCCTGTCAGCCGCCCCTTGCCCGTACT
>JAEHDI010001181.1 GCA_016880505.1 Bryobacterales bacterium
GACAAGGCCCAGTTTGAACGCCGCGAGGATGAGGTCCACCGCTTCGCCGGGATCGCAGCCGAACTTGCTTGACAGTTCCACCATGGAGCCAGTGTTGGGCACTCGCAGCCGCAGCGCCAGCCCGGCGTGCGGAGCGTACCTCCGGATCTTCTCCAACTCCGCGAGGTTGTCGAACGTCACCAGCGGCTTGTACCGGTCCAACTCCTCCAGGGTTTCCTTGGGTTTGATGGGATTGGCGTAGACAATCTTGTCCCAGATGAAGTCCTGCTGCTTCCCTGCGGGAAGGCGCCGGATGTTTTCGTGCACCAGCATGAACTCGGGCAGAGAAGCTACGTCGAAACTCGCGCCCACGCGGTACAGCGTACGGACGATCTCGGGCGCGGGGTTCGCCTTCACCGCGTAGTACGCCTGCACTCTGGGCAGATGCCTCCGGAAGCGGGCGTAGTTCCGGCGGATCATTTCGTGGTCGATCACCACCACCGGCGTGAGGTGTTTCCTGGCGATCGATTGGAGTTGTCTGGCAGTCATTTCTCGAGAGCCCGGCGTCTCATGGTCCGCATCAAGCCAAAACCGGTTCCGACCCGTCGACCATCTTCACTTTGGTGTGGCGGAAGTATTCTTTCGTCAGCGCTTTGATCATCGCCTCGCGCTGGCCGTAAAGCCGCCTCAGCTTGCGTGGCTTGTGCTTCGCAAGCGCATAGTGGGTAAGGATCGGCATGGCGATGGTGGTGTCGGTGTAGCAGACCACCGCGTCGGGAAGCCGGTCCGGATCTACTTTGCCCCAACTGACTGCCTCGCTCGGCGTAGCGCCGCTGAGCCCGCCCGTGTCCGGACGCGCGTCGGTCACCTGGAGGAAGTAATCCTGTCCGAACTCCTTGATGCGCAACACTTCCTGGATCTGCGGTTCGGTTTGAAGCATGAAGTTCTTGGGGCTTCCGCCGCCCCACAGGACCACCCCGCTCTTCCCGCCGGCGCGCTTGGCAGCGAGTACGAAAGCGGTTGTTTCGTTAACGTCGATCGACGGATTGATGCGCAGCTTGTTACCGCGCAGTTCCACGCCTGCCACGTTCATGCCGATCGTCGAGTCCCCGGGGGACGATGTGTAGCAGGGCACCCCGGCGCGATAGGCCGCCGCCAGTACCGACACGTCTTTCAGTCCGGCTTTGCGTTCCCACTCCGCGGCATACCTGCCGAGCAGATAATGCAGTTCGGCTGTGCCCATCTCCTTTTGAAACTCGGGCTGAACGAGAATGTCGCGCAGGATCTCGTCGGTAGCCATCAGGCAGTCGCTGTAGCCGAGCAGAACGTCGTAGACACGGACAATGTCGTTGTTCCGCAGCTCCGTGTCGTCCATCTTGAAGCTGCCCACGCGTACCGGGTAGTTCAGCGCAAAGTGCAGGTCGTGATAGAGGTTCGCGCCGGTAGCGACGATCCAATCCACGAACCCGGCCTTGATCAGCGGGACGATGCAGGAGCAGCCGAGACCGGCCGGGGTGAGCGCGCCGGACAGGCTCATGCCGATGGTGACGTCGGGCTGGAGCATCTTGCCGGTGAAAAGCTGGCAGGCCTCCTTGAGCCGGGC
>JAEHDI010001182.1 GCA_016880505.1 Bryobacterales bacterium
AGTTCTCCTGACGCAGGACGCCGCCCTTGTATTCCAGTTGGTCGGGCGAAACGATCTCGGCTGCGCAGCCCTCCTTCCGGAACAACTCGCACAACAGGAGATACTCGCTCGGCTCAGACGCCTGGAATGGTTGGCGGAATTCCAGCACGCCAATGCGAGGCTTCCGCCTGCCACCGAATTCCTTGTAGGCCTGCAATGCCGACTGCACGAGATGCTTCGTGCTGCCGAGCCGCGAGAGCTTGTACTGGCGGCGGAACTGCTTCACCGGCGGGCAGTCATAGAACAATTCGTCCAGGGCGGTTCCAAACGCCACACCCGGCGCCGTATCCGCGTTGTAATTCACAAACCGCAGCGACCCGTTGTCAAGATGCGTGTCCAGCAACGACGTTACGGCCAGATACGGATACCCTGGATCAATCGACGCCAGCATTTTCTCGGCGGGCAGCAACTCCATTCGGCTGAGCAGAGCCGGATTGGCCAAAGCCATCTGTTTGATCCGGTCGATAGCGGAAAGAAGGGCCTCGGCCGCCTTCACCAGCGCGTCGTAACGGCGCCGCGTCAAAAAGTGCGGACGGAGAAACGGGCAGACTGGCTTGCCGCCCACGGTGAGGTGAGCCGTGATCATCCGGTCGCGGAGCTCGGCCGCCCATTGGAGATTCCGGTGCGGCTCTGATTCGATCAGCTTGTGATAGCGGGCGATCGCCTCGCCTAACTGCGTCATAAGCAACTTGTATAACCTAACTTCCTACTTCTTAATATGGCACACCAATAGCAAAAAGGGAAGTTTTTGCCGCCGGAAACATTGAGTTAAACTATTTATAATCAACGGATTATGGGATTTTTTTCGGTTTCTGTCGAAACTGGTGAACCACCCGAGCAAAGAGATATTAGAAATCGGCGAGAATAGAGGAGAAAGAGGTCTTATACGCTATGAACCCATCCAGGCTCGCCGCGATCACCGTACTTCTGGTAATTTCCGCGTACCCGGCGGCTGGCGACGAAGGCATCTGGCTCCCAAACCAGTTTCCGGCCGGCGAGGTGCAGAAGAAGCACGGCGCCATCGTCAACCAGGACTTCCTTGACCGCCTGCGGCTTGCGTCGGTGCGAGTGGTTGCCTCGGGCTCCTTTGTCTCACCCAACGGGTTACTCTTCACGAACCATCACGTGGCCTCAGAATGCATCCAGCAACTCAGCTCGAAAGAGCACGACTACATGAAGGACGGCTTTTACGCCGCCACTACATCCGGTGAGAAGCGTTGCCCTGGTATGGAGGCGGACGTATTACTCGAGATCGAGGACGTGACCGGCAAGATCGTCGCGGGAGTCGCAGAGGACGCTGGGGCCGCCGAGGCTTCGAAGATGCGGCGAGCCAACACCGCGCGGATTGAAAAAGAATGTACCGGCCGTACGGGCAACCGCTGTGAGGTCGTGACGCTCTACTCCGGCGGCCAGTATCACCTGTATCAGTACAGAAAGTACGACGACGTGAGGCTGGTATTCGCGCCGGAATCCTCGGTCGCGGCGTTCGGAGGGGACATTGACAACTTTACGTATCCGCGCTTTTGCTTCGATATTACGTTTCTGCGCGCCTACGAGAACGGAAGACCGGCGGCAACTCCGAACTATCTGCGGTGGAGCCGGAGGGTCGTCCGGGACGGTGAACTCATATTTGTGTCCGGGCACCCAGGCACCACCGGGCGGCTGAACACCGTGGCGCAGCTCGAATTCTTCCGTGACGTCTCTTATCCGTTCGTTCATGCTCGGCTGGATTCGCTGATCCAGACCTTGCAGGCATTCTCGGCCGAGAGCGCGGAGAACAAGCGCGTCGCCGCCGACAACCTGTCGAGCCAGCAGAACAGCTTCAAGGCTTACACGGGTTTCTTGTCCGGCCTGCGCGATGCCTCACTGATGCGCGGGAAGCGCCAGGAGGAAGAGAAGTTGCGCGACGCCGTAAACCGTGATCCCGGCATGCGGGAACGCTTCGGCACGGCATGGGAGGCGATCTCGGCTGCCTACGGCGGGTTCCGGCAGGATTATCGCGCCTACTGGCTACTCGAGACGGCGGCCACGCGGGGTTCCGAGCTGATGCGTATCGCCCGGGATGTTGTGCGGCTCTCCGAGGAGCGCGGAAAGCCGAATGAAACCCGGCTCAAGGAATACCACGACTCGGCTCTTCCGAGCCTCGAAGCCTCTCTGTTTGCGAGCGCTCCAATCAGCGCGTCGATGGAGACCGCCGTCATCGCCGACTACCTTGAATTCATGCGGGCAGGTCTTGGCGCGGACGATCCGACCGTGCAGGCCGTGCTCGGAGGAAGCAGCTCCCGCGAGGCCGCTAGCCGATACGTAGGCGCCAGCCGCCTCGTGGATATCGCCGAACGCAAGAGGCTCGCCGCGAGTCCCGACGCAGTGCGGAAGTCGGGCGACGGGATGATCCGTCTGGCGTTGCTGCTTGACGGGCGCGCCCGCGAGCTCCGGAAAAAGTACGAGGACGACGTCGAGGCGGTGCTGGCGCTCAACGTGTCCAAGGTGGCTCAGGCACGCTACCGAATGCACGGCGCGGCCGACTACCCCGATGCAACCTCTA
>JAEHDI010001183.1 GCA_016880505.1 Bryobacterales bacterium
CGGGAGCCGAAGTCATCGATGCCACCGGCATGGTAGTCGCTCCCGGCTTCGTCGATATTCACGTGCATCTGCGCGAACCGGGCTTCGAGCACGCGGAGACGATAGAAACGGGATCCCGCGCGGCGGCGGCCGGCGGGTTTACGTCGATCTGCCCCATGCCGAACACGGCCCCGGTCAACGATAACCCCACGGTCACGAACTACGTTGTCGAGAGGGCGCGCCGATTCGCCGCCGTCAATGTGTTCCCGATCGGAGCGATCACAAAGAACAGCGCCGGCGAGGAACTCGCCGCCATCGGCTCGATGAAAAACGCCGGCATCGTAGCCATTTCCGACGACGGGCGGCCGGTGATGAACGCACGCGTGATGCGGCGTGCGATGGAAACGGCCCGTTCCTTCGACCTTCCGGTAATCGACCACTGCGAGGATCTCAATCTGAGCGCCGGCGGCGACATGCACGAAGGGCTCTACTCGACGCGTCTCGGCCTGCGCGGTATTCCCGGATCGTCGGAAGACGTGATGGTGGCCCGCGACGTCCTGCTAGCCGAGTCCACCGGAGTACGGTTCCATGTGGCCCACATCTCGTCGGCGCGCTCGGTCGCCCTCGTGGCCAGCGCGAAGACGCGTGGTGTGGCGGTGACGTGCGAGGCCACTCCGCATCACATCTCGCTCACGGACGCCGAACTCGTCTCCTATGACAGCGATTACAAGATGAAGCCGCCGCTGCGGACGACGGGCGACGTCGCAGCGGTTGTGGAGGGTCTAGTGTCCGGAGCCGTGGACGCGATCGCGACGGACCATGCGCCCCATCCGGGCAGCGAGAAGATGCAGGAGTTTGAGAAGTGCCCGTTCGGCGTCATCGGCCTGGAAACGGCACTTGGCGTGGCCCTGGAAGTCCTCTACCACAGCGGCAAAATCGGTCTGCCGCGCCTGGTGGAACTGCTCACCTCCGCTCCCGCGCGCATTCTCCGGCTGAATCGGGGCACGCTGAGCGTCGGAGCGCCGGCCGACGTCACCATCTTCGACACGGAGACGCCCTGGACATACGACGTGAATCGGTCGCTTTCCAAGAGCAAGAACACCCCATTCCACGGCCGCACCTTCCGCGGCGGCCCGGTGGCTACCGTCGTCAACGGCGCGGTTGTGTGGCGGCGCGAGTAGTCGATTTCTACTCACGGCCCCACGTCGCGCTCGCGCTGTCTCGCCCGCTCTGCTAAAAGAGTAGGCATGGCTTACACGATCCCCGGCAGACGTCGCCGCTTGAACTGGAAGGTCATTCTCCTCATCGTTCTCTTCGTTCTGCTATTCGGCGGACGATTCCTCGCCAGCTATTTCATTGAGTACCAATGGTGGAAGGAGTTGGGCCAGGTGCCCACATGGATCGACATGCTGCTGTACGGGCTCGCACCCGTAGTAGCGGCGAGTCTTCTGTCGTTCGTGGCGCTGTGGCTGGCCCACGCGCGAGCGCTAAAGTTCGCTGGGACAAGCCTGCGGTTGCACCCTGGCTACGCCGTAGTTTCCAGCATCGCGTTGCTCTTCCTCGCCATCTTCGTTGCGTCGTCAACGATTGATACGTGGGCGGTTGTACGCTATTTCGGCGGACGAAATCTGCCACCCGAGGCGACTCAGTGGCGCGATTCGATCTTTGGACTGCCGCTGCGGTTCTATCTGTTTGACCTGCCGTTCTACTCCATCCTGCGGCGCTACGTGCTTTTTCTGTCGGTGTTTGGAGCGATCGTCTACTGGGTGGCCGCCCGCGGATGGCAGCTATCTCAGCGCCTGCCGGAGCTGCGGGAGACGCAGGAGTTCGACCCGCGTATGCTGCGGCTGGAGGGTGCGCTGGAATCGCGCTTTCTGCGCGGGCTTGCGGTACTGTTTCTGCTCGCGCTGGCGTTCCAGTTCTATCTCGGCCGCTACGAGATGCTGCTGAACGATCACGGCTTCATGGTCGGCATCGACTATGTGGACGAAAAAATCGGCCTGCCTCTCCAGTGGCTGGTAATCGCCGCCTGTCTGGCCGCGGCGGTCCTCGTCTCGGCCGGGAAATGGAAGATCGCCGCGCTGATGGCGCTGGCGTTCGTCGCCCGTGGAGTAGTGCCGCCGGCCGTTTACGCTCTCTACGTACGGCCCAATGAAATCTCGATCCAGCAGCCGTATATCCGGACCCATATTCATGCCACCCGCAGCGCTTTCGGGCTCGAACAGCACACAAGGGAGATCGAGTTCAAAGCGAAACTGGAAACGCGGATCGACCCGGCCAAGCACAAGCCGCTGCTGGATAACGTGCGGCTCTGGGATTGGCGGGCCTTCCACGACACAGTCACGCAGATCCAGGCCCTGCGGCCCTACTACGTCTTCGCCGACAGCGATGTGGACCGGTACATCATCGACGGCAACCTGCGGCAGATGCTGCTGACGCCCCGCGAACTCGACATCCGGCAGCTTCGTGATGCCGAGGCGCGATGGATCAATCCCCACTTCATCTATACGCACGGCTACGGGATGGTGATGGCGGAGGCAAACCGGATCACCACTGACGGCCTACCCCTCCTGTTCGTTCAGGACGCCCCGCCCGAGGTCAAGACAGCCAGCCTGAAACTCACCCGCCCGGAAATCTACTACGGCGAGGTGGTTCACGAGCCGGTGTTCGTCCGTACGGCACAGAAGGAGTTCAGCTATCCCTCGGGCGCCGACAACGTGTTCACGAGATACGACGGACTCGGCGGATTCCCGGTCTCCTCTCTGATTACGCGAGTCGCGGCGGCATTTCGCGAAGGTGATTTCAACATCCTGCTGACGTCGTACCTGACGCCCGAAAGCCGGATGATGATCCGCCGGAACGTGCGGCACCGGCTGGCGACGGTGGCTAATTTCATCAACTGGGATACGGATCCGTACCTCGTCCTCTCCGATTCGGGCCGGCTGGTCTGGACCGTGGACGGCTACACCACCTCGGCCGCCCATCCGTATTCGGCGGGCACCCGGCTGCCGGGCGGAGTCGAGGCGAACTACATCCGCAACTCGGTGAAAGCGACCGTGGACGCCTACGACGGAACCACCCGGCTGTACATCTTCGATCCGACCGACCCGATTATCCAGGCGTACCAGCGGATCTTCCCGGGACTGTTCCTGCCGGCATCCAAGATGCCCGCCGACCTCCGCGCCCACGCGCGCTACCCGGAGACTTACTTCAACGCGCAAGCGGAGATCTACCGGACGTTCCATATGCTGGACCCGCAGGCGTTCTACAACAAGGAGGACCTCTGGGACATCGCGCGCAACATTCAGGGGCAGGACGCCCGGCCCAAAGCGTTGGCTCCGACCTATGTGGTCGCGACGCTGCCGGGCGAAACGAAACCCGAGTTTCTGCTGATCGTTCCGTTCACCCCGCGCAACAAAGACAACATGATCGGGCTGATGGTGGCGCGTTGCGACGGTCCGCACCTCGGCGAACTCGTCTTTCTCCAGCTCTCCAAGCAGGAGCTTATGTTCGGACCGATGCAGATTGAGGCCCGCATCAACCAGGATCAGAACATCTCGAAGGACCTGAGCCTGTGGAACCAGCAAGGGTCCCAGGTCTTGCGCGGCCAGATCCTGACCCTGCCTGTGGAAGACACGATTCTCTATGTCGAGCCGATCTATATCCAGGCGTCCGAGGCGCGCATGCCTCAGCTTAAGAAGGTGGTGCTCGCCATGGGTAACCTGCTGATCTACGAGGATACGTACGAGCAGGCGCTGGCGAGACTCGGGGGCTACCAGTTGCCTGCCGCTCCCGCTCAACCGTCGGCGACGGCCGGGACTCCGGCGACTCCCGCGCCTGTCGCCTCCGAGCTTGACCGCCGCCTGGGTCTCGTCAGGCAGCACCTGCGCCGCTACCGCGAACTCGCAGGTCAGGGCCGGTGGTCTGAAGCCGGTAAGGAGCTCGAAGCGCTGGAGGCAGAGACCCAGCGGAGGTGAACGCGATGCCGAGCCGCGTTTTCATGGCTCTGCCGCTACTGGTGCTTCTGCCCGGCGCCATCACGGGCGCCGGCATCGAGCAGACGGAGTTGTTCCGCGGCGGTGAAGGAGCGTACCACACCTACCGCATTCCTGCGCTGGTCGTGACGAAGAAAGGTACCCTTCTGGCGTTCTGCGAGGGCCGGAAGGGCTCGGCGAACGACAGCGGCAACATCGACCTGTTGCTCAGAAGAAGCTTCGACAGCGGCCGGACATGGACGCCGGCGCAAGTGGTCGCCGACTTCGGCGATGACACCATCGGAAACCCGGCGCCTGTCGTCGAGCGCAAGACCGGTGCGATCGTGTTGCTACTGACCCGAAACCCCGGCCACGTCACCGAAGCGCAGATCGTGGACGGACCCGCCGAAGGCACGAGAACCGTCTGGCTCACCCGCAGTACGGACGACGGCGTCTCGTGGAGCGCTCCCGTCGAAGTCACGGACTCCGTCAAGCCGGCCGGCTGGACGTGGTACGCCACCGGTCCTGGAAACGGAATCCAACTCACAACCGGCCGCCTTGTCGTCCCCGGCGACCACATCAACCGGGAC
>JAEHDI010001184.1 GCA_016880505.1 Bryobacterales bacterium
CTTATTCGCACGATACAGCCTGGATGAAGGGCTGCGAAGCCAGCATACTGATTTCGCCCTCGACCGGACGACAAACATCAGCCGTGCGCAGTCTCTCTCGCTGGAGCACACGCACCTGTTTGGACCCTCCTGGTTGAACACTGCGCGCGCGGGCTTCGCCAGAGACCGCACGGTCCGCGGCGCCAGCCAGGCAGCGGTCGCGGCCGCGGATGACCCGTCGCTGGCATTCCTACCCTCGGGCGGATCGGTCGGAATCATCGAGGTAACGGGGCTCACGACTCTGCCCGGTGGCAGCGGCGCCCTGGATGCCGATCTCCACGCGTTCACGAGTTATCAACTGTCCGACGACGCGCTTCACACCGGCGGCAAGCACATGTTCCGGTTTGGCGGACGGCTGGAACGCACATGGTTGAACAGCGACAGCCAGAACAGCGTGAGCGGCATATACCAGTTCAGGAGCGTTGCCGAGTTTCTGACCAACCGGCCAAACCGCTTCCAGGCACAGTTGCCGGGGTCGGACACCGTCCGCGGCTTCCGGCAATGGATCGGCGCACTGTATCTGCAGGACCACTGGCGTGTCCATGAGCGGGTGACCGCAGAACTGGGCCTGCGCTGGGAAGTGGCCAGCGTCCCGGTTGAGGTGCAAGGGAAACTATCGAATCTTGATCAGTTGACGGACGCCCGGATGCGCGTGGGGCAACCGCTTTTCCGCCAGCCATCGGCCGTCTTCCTCGCTCCGCGAGCCGGACTGGCTTGGGACGCGCGCGGGGCGGGGCGAACCGTCCTCCGCGCGGGATACGGCATCTACCCAGACCTGATCCTGACGCAGTTCCTGCTGCTGGCCGGCATGAGGAACCCTCCCTACTTCTTCCGCGGCAGCCTGCGCGCTCTGCAGCCAGGCGACTTTCCGGCCAACGGATACCGCCGCCTTGTGGAAAGCGGGACGGCCGAGTTCCGGATCGACCGGTTCGATCCCGCTCCGAGTCAGCCCTACGTTCAACACTGGACTCTGCAATTGGAGCAGCGCCTGAGCCGACTTGCGACGGCCAGGGCCGCGTATCTGGGCTCGCACGGCCTGAACCTGTCGTCAGTCACCGATGATGCCAATCTCGTGACTCCTATCCGCCTGACGGATGGGCGCCTGTACTATCCGTCCGACGGGAAAAAACTCAACCCGAACTTCAGTGCCATCCGGAACCGGCTTTTCGATGCGCACTCCTTCTACCATGGGCTGCTCACTTCGCTGGAGAGGCCGTTGGACCATGGCCTCCAGGTCCAGGCATCCTACACGTTCTCCAAGAGCATCGACGACAGCTCTAACTTCTTCAGTCCGACGGAATCGACGAACTACAGCTCCTCCGCGGTCATCGATAACCCGAGATTCAATCGCGGCCTTTCCGCGTACGACGTGCCACACCGCCTGGCGGTCAGCGGCATCTGGGAGGCGCCGCTCTCCAAGGGGACAAATTGGCTGCGGCCCCTTCGCGGCCTGGTCCTGAGTGCCATGTACACGTATTCCTCCGGCATCCCGTTCAGCGCGTGGCTGGGATACGACGGCGCCGGCACAAAGGCGGAGCGGTCCGATTGGCGCTCGGGCCAGAGGCCCGACATCATCGAGGGATCAGGACGACGCCTGGTGACAGGTGACCCGGAAGGCTGGGTGGACTTGTCAGCGTTCGGCCGCCCGGAGAGGGGCTTCCTCGGAAATCTGGGACGCAACA
>JAEHDI010001185.1 GCA_016880505.1 Bryobacterales bacterium
CAGGGGTAGCCGGATCTCGTCGTGCGGGACGGCAGTGAAGGTCAACAGGGGCGCCGAACCGAGTTCCTCCAGATGGACGCGGCTGTTGACGTGCGGAAAGAAGTCTACCGCGACGCGTGTCCGGACTCCCTCCTCGTCGCACTCCAAAAAGACTTCCTCCAGTTCGGCCAGCCTGCGGCTGTCGACGGAGAAGAGAACCTCGTCGATCACATGTTTTTGCAACAGCGTGGGCAATTCCGTGAGAGGGTATACGGGGTAGCTTCTGGCAAGTTGCACCTGATCGGGAGCGGGCCCGCTCTCGTCTGCCAGGAAACCGGTCAGCCGCACGCCGTATTTTCCGGACCGCTCGAGCGCTTCGCCAAGGCGGCGCGCCCACTCGCCGAGGCCTACCACCATCACGAACAGCGGCGCCCCGAATTCCCGGCGCATGATTCCCACCAGGTTTCCGGCTGCCAGCCGGAACAAGCAGAGAAAAGCCCAACTATAAACCGCAAAAAGAGCCAAGAACGTTCGGCTGAGGTCGAGCCGGAGGAAATACTCGAACAGGATCACTGCAACTGTACCGAGGACGCACTGCCGGAGGCTGTCGCGGACAATCACGCGCGGGTGACCGGCGTCGAGTTTGTCGTAAACCTGAAGCCAGAGCCCGAGGGCGACCCATACAAGCACGGAAACACCCAGCAGCAGGGCCTTGGTCGGGACGACAATGAAGAATACCCGCTCGAGCTGAAGGCTCAGGCGCGTCTGGTAAGCGGCCTCGAATGCCAGCGCCGTGAGCAGGACATCCGACAGGCCGAACAGGACCCGTACCTTGCGGTGATGGCGGCTGAACACTCCGGACAACAGAATATCACGCCGTGCGCGGTAATCATGCCGGAGGCAGCCATGAGGCGTGATATAACGGCTCGTCATGGGAGACGGAATCTCGAGACGCGCGTTTCTCGGAGGCAGCGCGGCATCGCTCCTGCGCGCGGAAGATCGGCAGGAGCCGTTCACCATCAACGATGACGGGGCGTGGTCCTGGTTCGAAGACGAGCGCGCGATCGTCCACAACGGCAAACTGATCGCCGGTTCGGTGGCGGCGGGCGCGCACAATCCCGCGCGGCGCGGCAGCATCGAGGTGGCCGTCTTCGACCTGCGCACGGGCGCCAAGTCATTGTCCACGCTTCACGCCAACCTTCAGTACGACGACCACAACTCGCCGGCGCTCATGACCCTGCCAGACCGCCATATCCTCGCCGTTTACGCCAAGCACGGTCCGGAGAACCGGTTCTACTATCGGATCTCGGAACGGCCGGACGACGCCGCATCGTGGCAATCCGAGCAAAGGTTCACCCCCAGCGAGTCGTCGCGCATCACTTACTCAAACATGCACTATCTGCGGAACGAGAACGGAGGACGGGGCCGGCTCTACAATTTCTTCCGCGGGCTGGACGGGCGGAACAAGCCCTCCTATGCGTACTCGGACGACCACGGGCGGACGTGGAAGACCGGCAACGTATTCATCGACGTGCCGGCGACGTTCCGCCACCGGCCTTACGTGAAGTACGCATCGAACGGTGCGGACACCGTCCATATGTTCTATACCGACGGCCACCCGAGGGACTTCGACAACAGTACCTACCACATCTTCTACCGCGCCGGGAAGTTGCACCAATCTGACGGGAGCGTGATCCGCAGTTTGGCCGAGGGCCTGCGAAGGCCGGAGGAAGGCACGCGGATTTTTGCCGGGAACGCCGAGAACGTCGGCTGGGTGAGCGATATCCATCTCGACCGCGACGGTCGGCCCTTTGCCGCGTACTCGGTGCAGAAGGATCCCAAGGGGACTCCGGCGGGACAGGAGGGACAGGACCTCCGTTATCGCTACGCGCGGTGGGACGGAAAGGCGTGGAGTGGCTGGGAGATCGCACACGCCGGAACTCGTCTGTACAAAGGCGAAGATGATTACACCGGCAACATCGCCCTTGATCCCGAGGATCCCGGCACCGTTTACATTTCCACTAACGCAGATCCCGAGACGGGTGCGCCTCTTCGGAGCCGGACCGATGGAAAGAGGCACTGGGAGCTTTACCGGGGCGCCAAACGCGACGGCGGCGGGCGGTGGAGGTGGACGGCGCTGACGCGGGACTCGGCAGCGGATAACATCC
>JAEHDI010001186.1 GCA_016880505.1 Bryobacterales bacterium
GGCGGCCTCCATACCACGGTTGGACCGGCCGCCATCTACTGGCGTACCCAGGACACCGTTTCCGGCAACTATCACATCGTCGCCAAGATGATCCAGATGAAGAATCCGGCCCATCCGGAAGCATTCGGCATCTTCCTCGGCGGCAAGAGCCTCGCGGACTCGGGCCAGACCTACACGTACCTGCTCGTGCGGCCGGTGGACGGGATGTACTCGATCCGCCGCCGCACCGGTTACATGACCCGGCCAACCGCCATCGTCGAATGGACGGCGAGCGATGCGGTCACCAAGGCTGACAGCACCGGCAGTGCGAGCAACGAGCTGAGCGTTGAGGTGAAGGGCGGCAAGGCGAAGTACATGATCAACGGCAAAGAGGTCTACACCGGCGACGCGGCCGAGCTGAACGGCGTCGTTGGCTACCGAGTCAACCATAATCTCGACGTCCATCTCGGATCGCTCGGGATTCACAAGATGTGACCGCGATCAACCCGGCAGCAGAAGACGAGAAGTTTTCGTTCACGCCGTTCACCCGGCATCCGTTCTTCACGCACGTCAACAAGTGGATTTTGGAGCGAGTGATCTGCCCCGGCCGCCAGGTCATTGTCGACCTGGGCTGCGGCCCGGGCGCCGTCACGGAGCTGATTCTCGAGCACGTGCGCGGCCAGCAACCCCCACCCCGCGTCATCGGCGTGGACCCTTCGCCGTCGGCGCTCGCCAAAGCCCGCGCGGCAATTTCTTCCAAGCTCGCCGAGTTCGTGCAGGGCAGCGCCGAGTGGCTGTCGAAGCTCGTCAAATCGGCTGACGCGGTCGTCTTTCTCAATGCCATTCACCTGATGCCCGACAAGCCACAGGTGCTGAAGGAAATCCGGCGCGTGCTCAAGCCGGGCGGGCTGCTCGCGTTCAACAGCACGTTCTTCAACGGCGCGTATGTCGAAGGCACGAGCGGCTTCTGGCGCCGTTGGATCGTGCGTTCGGTGCAGGCGTTGCGGGAGAAGGGCATCGAGGTGACGCACAACGGCCATGCTGCGGCGATGGAGTGGTACTCTGCCGATCAGTACACCGCCGCGCTGAAGGAGGCCGGCTTCCGTCCTACGACGGTCGAGCTGCTGCGGATCGACATGACCCGCGCGGCGCTCATCGACATCGGCCGGTTTTCGCTGTTCATCGAGGGTGCGCTCCCCGGCGTCCCGCTCGAGGAAGGCGCCAAAGCGCTCGAGGTCGGGCTCGAGCGGACCATGAGCGAGCTCAAGGTGGAGTCGGTCCCACGCCACTGGCTCGAGGTGGTAGCCGAGGCGGTCTAGGTTAGCACGAATTCGAGGCGGCGATGCGCGTCGCGAAGCGCCGCCTCGACCGCAGTTGGTGTCTCTCCACGCGCAAAAATGAAACCTGGATAGCGCGAGCCTTCCGGAAACGGCACGAGCCGTTCGCCTGGGTGCGCGGTGATTTGCACGTCCTCGATCAGCGACACCGCCTTCGCATCGGCAATGCCAGTGACCTCCTTCAGCGTCCCCCCGCCCGGAATCGGGATCATCATTACGCCCGCAGCTTGCCGCTCGCGCTCGAGTGATGGAATTGGCATGCCGAGTGCGTGACGCAGAATGATCTCCTCGAGCGAATGCCCTTCCCCGAATCTCAAGACAGCCGAGCATTTCCCGCCGATCGGACGCGCCGCCATCTCGATGAGCCA
>JAEHDI010001187.1 GCA_016880505.1 Bryobacterales bacterium
AGCGCGAGGTCCGGATGATGGCCCTGTTCCTCGGCCACTTCGCCCACGCGATTGACGAAATCCAGCGCCTTGCGAAAATCCGGGAAGAGGAACGTTTTCCGGATGTGGTGTTTCTCGATCACCTTCCAGTCGGGCAATTGAGCGGACAGCCGCAGCAACTCCTCCCCCTCGAGGGGAGGCACTTCGCCCCTGCAAGGCACGCATCTCTTGTCGGCAAGGCCGCCTACCCCAGATCCACCCACACGTCCCCCTCTTTCACTTCCACCCGGTAAGACCGCAGAGGCCGGACCTGCTGCTCCAACTGCGGCATGTCCTCCGGATACACGTTCTTCGGAAAGTGGTTCTCGCCCGTTCTGACATCGTATTGGAAATGGTGGTAAGGACAATCGACGAGATGTTCCCACAGCACCGCCCCTTCCAACGGATTGTTCCGGTGCGGGCAGATGCCGCTCAGCGCGTAGATGGCGCCCCGATAATTGACCAGTAGCACGGCAGCCTCACCCGCCCAGACGAACCTGGTTTGGCCGGGCGGGATTTCCGCCGCCCGGGCCAGTTTCCATAACGCCACTCGTTCCGTCCAGCGTATCTCAGCCAATCTCCGCCGACATGAATCTTCGAACGTACGGAGACGTCCCCGGAGAGCCGCGGCGGAAGTGGCCCGAGGGTCCTTCGGACAGGTACTCCGAGAACCATGCCTCGTGTTCAATCTCCTCGTGGAGGATTGCGAGAGCAAGGTCATAGGTACGGTGGTCTTTGCCGAAGGTCATGTTGCAGATATCCGTGTATGTGCGCACGGCGCATCGTTCGGCCTCAACGAGCACGGCAAGCATAGCCGACATGTTCCTCGGGTCCGCCGGCAGGTAGGCGTCCGGACAGCCGGCGATGTCGGCGAACTGCCGGATGTCCCGCGGCAGCGCGCCTCCCAGTTCGTAGATCCGCGGCGTGAGGGCTTCAAAATGGTTGCGATCTTCGATCCGCGCGTCTTCGATGATCTCCTTAAGCCCCTCGCCGTCGAAGCCGATCGAGTTCACGCGGAGAATCGTGTAGTAGTAAAAGGTGGTGAATTCCGCCCCCGCGGCACGCAGCAGCTTATCGAGCAACACGTTGACATCGATCCCAGCTTGTTCGACAACTTGTCTCGCTACTTTCGCCATTTGAGTTTCTCCTTGGGTTGAGGTTGACAGGACTCGCACAAGCCGTACAGGACAAGTTCCCAGGTCCGCACGGTCCGCGGAGCCGCCTTGGTCTTCACTGCGAGCCCGGCAACGTCGAACCACGGAAGGTCCTCGATCCGCGTGCAGCGCTCGCAAACGAAATGATGATGGCGCTCGCCGGCGCACTCGAAGCGGGTGACATTGGCGGACAGGTTGACTTCGCGGACGAGTCCGGCCTGCGCCAGCGCGTGTAAGGCCTTGTAGACCGTCGCCAAAGAAGCTCTTGGATTATTGCGATTGAGGGCTTTGTGGACTTCTTCCGCGGTCGGATGAGATGGATGCGTCGTCAGGTACTGGAGGACGGCATACCGCTGGGGTGAGAACCGGAGAGCATTCGTCCGAAAGGAGTCCAGAATCCGCGGCATCCCTCACCGCCAGCCGATGACTGTAGAATACTTCTCAATAGAGAATTAGTCAAGGGTTCCGCTGGAGCGCTCCCTGCGGTCGCGGCTCGGAAGGACCTGAATCGGAAGACCTGATTCACCACAGAGGTCACGGAGAACACGGAGGAGCAGCGACCGTCATTTTCGCTTCTACCCTGCATTACAAATGGACGGACGGCCTCCCCCGGCACCGGTGCCGATTCACTGCAGGCGGATTGGGAAAAGGCCGCCCTCGCAGGCCACGGAAAACGAGGCCTGCGCCGCAAACTGCGCCACAAACTACGCTAGAACATGCCGGCAAACACGCGCTCGCGCTCTGCCTCAGCCGCGTCAGGTCTCGGGTTGTCTCCGGAGGGAATATCCAACACCCATACGCGCTGGCCTCCAATGAGTTCCTGGAGAAGAATCTCGCGGCCGTTCGCGAAGCGGAACGCGTCACGGTGGCTGTTGGTTTTCGCAGTAATTTGCGTGAATGTGACCGGTTCCGTGTCCTGAACGCCCAACGTGCGCTGCAGGAACGGCGGAATGTCCTGCAATAGCAGATGCGCGCCGGGTGCAATGCAGACAGCGGGAACCCGGTTTATTGGCATTGTCGTGAGGTCCCCAGGGGATGCAAGCCCAACCGTGCCGGTTGAAAACCGGTGCACGACCAACTCCTCCCTCTCCACAGCCAGCCGGCTGGGGAGGCCCATGAGCGAATAGTCACACATTGTCCTTTCCTCCTCGTCGGTTCTTGAAACAGGCCACGGAGGGCAACAACGTGAGATTGAGGTTGGGCCGCTCGCCGATGAACCGTCCCAGAGTAGCGACCCGCCCGCGACGGAGTATGGACAGGTGAACGCTTCGGAAATTGAGTGAACTTCTGCCTGCCTCAGGAACTCTAATGACATCGTACGCCCACCCGATCTCTGGCGCAAGCATGATCGAGAAGGGAAAGACACATGGTAGGATTCGTTTAGAGGGGGCTCAACTCATGATCGTGGTTCGCAACACTTTCACCGCCAAGCCGGGTCAGGCGAGCAAGCTGGCTGCGCAACTGAAGGAGATGGCCAGTGCCGGGAATCTCCCGAAGCACCGTGTTCTCACGGATGTAACCGGCGAATTCAATCGCGTCGTGCTGGAATACCAAGTGGAATCGGCTGCTGCGTTTGAAGAGATGTTCAAGAAATACACCACGGACCCGCAGATTCGCGAAAAGG
This sequence comes from Bryobacterales bacterium, assembly GCA_016880505.1. Taxonomy (GTDB): domain Bacteria; phylum Acidobacteriota; class Terriglobia; order Bryobacterales; family Bryobacteraceae; genus JAEHDI01. Next base: position 2,797 of record JAEHDI010001187.1, read on the forward strand.
CGAAGGGCTACACCGACCTCTGGTTTACCGGCAGCCGGGAGTTGTGGCGGGTCGTCTGACCACTTCTCGCGGCTACCTCTCGATCTTTACCGGCGTAATGATGTCCTCGACGGCGTTGGGGTCTCCCCGTGCCGGGCCATGCCAGACGCTGCCGCCGAAGGTCGTGATGTAAATTTTGGACGGATCGAACGGATCCGGAACCACACGGTGGCCCCACTTGAAGTTGAAGCCCTTCACCTTCTTCCAGGTCGCGCCGCGGTCGGCGGACCGCCAGGCGCCGGCGTCGAATCCGCAGTGATACACGACGTCGGGGTTCTTCGGATCGACCGTCACATCGTAGACGTGCTGCTGCTCGGTGACGATGTGCTTCCATGTCCCGCCGCCGTCCGTCGAGAGGTATACACCTCCTCCCGTGTCGCCCTCGGGCGTCTGGTAGCCCCAGGCGCTCAAGTACATCCGGTTGTTGTCGCGGGGGTCGAGCGTGAGACCGGTGGGACCGTTGGCGCCCGCGGGCAGTTTCATCTTCGTCCAGTGCTCCGCTTCGTCGGTTGACTTGTAGAGCGCGCCGTCCTCCCAGTCGCCGATCTTGTTCTCGCTGCGCCTCGCAATCACGACGTAGAGCGTTCCATTTTCCGCGCGTGTCAGCCGCCATGCGAAGGGCTGTTTGGCGTCGATCCCTTCATTCTTCAGCGCCCACGTCTTTCCATTGTCGGTGGACTTGTACACTCCCTTGCCGAAAGCAGCGGCGTAGAGAGTTCGCGACCCGACGGGACTGGTTGGATCGAGGAGGAGGTGCGTTACCGCGGTCTCGGGCAGACCCTGTGCGATGATCCAGTGATCGCCGCCGTCGCGGGACCAACCGATGCCACCCTGGAAGGTATCCGGGTCGGCCCTCCGCCACATCTTCGGTCTTGGCAAATCGTGCGTACGCGAGAACGCGCCCCACACGAGCCCGGGGACTTTCGGATCGAACTCTGCCCAATAGGTCGTGTTAAACCAATGCGGCGGGACGCCAAAGATGGAACTCATCCAGGACTCGCCTCCGTCAATGCTCTTCCATAGGCCGATATCGGTGTAGCTGATCAGAAGGTTCTTCGGCTGGAACGGATCGAAATGGACACCGTAGCACGTGGTCACGTCGAAGCCGATGGTGGTCCACTTGTCGCGCCCCCAGCGATCCTTGCCGCGGAAAGCGGCCATCTCTTCTTCCCAGGTGCGGCCGCCGTCCGTAGTACGGAGCGCGCGCGGGCAGGAGTCCGTGAGGTGAACGATGTTCGGGTTGGTGGGCGCGACGAAAATGTCACGGATCGGACCCGCACCACCGTAAAAGTCGGCGACCCAGGAGTGCTCGACGTTGTCTGCCGGCTCGCTCGATTCCCTGTAGCAGACCGACCAGGTTTTGCCGCCATCGGCTGTCTTGGCAACGCCGTAATGTTCCGCGTCGTCGCCCGACGTCCGCTGCGTGTCGAAGCCGACGTACGCCGTACCGGCGTTCCGGGAGGAGCAGGCAATGGACAGGAAGAGCGGCTCGCCCGGAAGCGCGGTGCGAGGATTCTCCCAGGTGCGGCCCCCGTCTCTGGACACGTAGACGCCGCCGCGCTTTCCGGTGGTCGCATAGATCAATTCGGCGCCGTTCTGTGCGCCGGCGCTGGCCGAGATGAATTTTGCTCCGGGCGGGGCGGGGTACTGCCGCCACTGCCTGTCGCTCAGGCGATACACGCCGGACTCGCCGACGACGCGCAGGTCGGGCGATCCGGGCAGCATGTAGACCAGGTGCACCTGTTCGGCGGGAAAATCCTTGATCTTTTCCCAACTCTTGCCGTAATCACGCGATTCGAACAAGGCGGTCGCTGGAAGCGCGGCGGCCTGCGCGAAGCGCCCGCGTCCGACGAAGGTCACAAAGATGCGCTTCGAATCGTTCGGGTCGACGGCGATGAAGCGGACTTGCTGCCGTGACGGAAACGCAGGATCGTCGGTGGTGAACATCGGCGCGGCGTGGTCGTCGCGCATGTGTTCGACCGTGTTTTTCTTCGAGTCGGGGAAGACCATGCTCCAGGTTTTGCCCGTGTCCTCGCTCCGCCAGAGGACGGCGTTGCCCGCGTAGAGCACGCCGGGTGTCTTCTGATCGAAGGCCAGGGCGGACACGGTGCTGCGCAAGCTGAACATGCGCCACGACTCGCCGCCGTCGAGGCTGATGTAGGTACCCGTCATGTCGCAATGTTCGAGCACGGTGTTGGGATCGTGCGGGCTGACGGTAGGAAGAAACATGCCGCCGGCGCCGCCGGGGCCGATGATCCGCCACGAATCGAAGCGGGGCGCAGGACCCTTGCGGTCGCGGGTGCCGGCGATCAAGGCGAGTGCGAGAAAAGCGAAGATTGCAAATGTACGTTTCATAACAAGTGTAGAAGGTCCCATTCTAAACGGAATGGCTTTTGCGGCGGATTTTGAAGGGCAGCGGAGGACCGGTTTAGGTCCTGTAAGTCAGGGAGCGGGCTGCGTCCGGACCTCGATGAGCGCCACTTGAGATGCGCTGACTCGCACCTCCTGGCCGGCTCTGAGCTTGGCCTTGAGATTCGGATCGTCTCCCCAGAGCGAGTTTGGAGGGTAGGCTGTCAGGCGGTACCTACCCGGCAGCAACCCAGTGATCGTGGCGCGGCCATCGTCGTCCGCCTGCGCCTTGCTCAGCTCGAAGCCGATGTCGATTGCGTCGTCCACTACGGGATCGGGGATTAACAGGACCGCCGCGCCCGGCGCCGGCCGGATGCCGTCTGTGGCCGTTGCAGTCAGTGAGCCATTCGCCTGCGCAAGCTTAATCTCCAAACGGTGTACGTCCGCGGTGGCACTGATAGTGACGATGCCGTTCGGGCAGACCGAGCCGTTGTAGAGCAGCTCCGACAGTGCGTAACCTCCGGGCGGTTTTGCGACGTAGACGCGGTACTGATCTGCAATCACGTCTTGGAGAGTGAACGCCCCGTCCTTGCCGTTGACTTCCGCCGGCTTGGGGTCGCCAGGCATCCGCATGCGGGCAACCGGCCGGAGTTCCACACGAACCCCGTCAACGGGCAACGCCGGCTCGTCCGGGCGTTGCTCCCGACCCTCGATTCGGATGCTGCCGGTCACGGTCACCCCCGGGCGGAGGTGCAAATCCAGACCCTCCTGGTTCTCCTCGCCGACGTGGAGCTGCATCAGCGCAGCAAGTTGCTCCGTTCTCGCGATCAGATAGTACGCCCCCGGGGGCACGCGCTCGATCTCAAATTCCGACCCCACCTTGATTTGTTCTCGCGCAACCATCGAGAACCCAGCCGACGATATCCCTCGCTCGACACGCGCCAGGGACAGAGACACGCCGCCTTTCGAGGGAGCGTCCTCGCCACTCAGAACGCGGCCGCGGAGAGCTGCCATTCTTCGCTTCGAGATCTTGATTTCGAGACCCTCCACGGCCGTGCCCTCCATGAGCGTGACCGGAAGCGCCTCTTCGCGACGTTCCACGCCCGGATACCAAGTGGGCGGGTAACTCCTCCGAACGTCGTTCCGGAAATCCTCCACCGGCTTCGGCTTGGTGATCGACGCGCCGAGTGGATGCCGCACGTCCAGGTAGAACTCGCCTGGCGGCAGGCCATCGAGCGTAAACCGGCCGTTTCCGTTAGTCTTCGCGTCACTGTCCGGAATCAGGATTCTACCCGGGCCCGTGGATTCGTAATGGGTCGCTGTCACCGAGAGGTTGCGCAAAGGTTCGCCGGTGTCGGCGTCGGTTACGCGGCCGGAGATACTCAACTGGCGCACGAGCCGGATGATGATATCCGTCTTGGGTGTCCCAGGTGTTGTTTCCTGCTCGTGGTCCGAGTCGAACCCCTTTGGCGTTCTGACGTAGCCGGTGGCCTTGACGAAGAGCATGAACCTCGCGGGGCCTTCGAGGACGAACCGGAACGTGCCGTGCTCGGCTGTCACAACAGCCATGCTGTTCGCTTTCGGATCCTGCTTTCCGGCGGAAGGCCGGGTGTCGTAGATGTCTGAACCGATACTAAAGGGTCTGTCGATGCGCACCAGCACGACGTTTGCGCCGGCCACGGGCTGCCGGGTTATGCTGTCGAGGACTACTCCTTCGACGCGGGAGAACTCCTCCGCTTGCTGCGCACCCATCAGGGCAAGCGCGAGCGCCAGGAGAAGTGGCATGTCCGGATCATATCAGGATGGCAGGCGCGTGGCGGCCGGGTGCTGGCGATCAAGGCGAGTGCAAAGAAAAAACGAAGATTCGAATGTACGTTTCATAACAAAGTGTAGACCGTCTAAATCTAAACGGCACCGCATTTATA
>JAEHDI010001188.1 GCA_016880505.1 Bryobacterales bacterium
AGAGGTACGCGCCTGGTCATCGAGAGCAGTCCTTCGGGCGTCGCCTCGATTTGGTCTCTCCGCTGAATGAAGTTCAGCACCTCGACTTGAAGCGCTCCGCCGGCCGATTTCTCCAGCACGGCGCGAAAATCCCCGAACGGCGCATACCAGAACTCGTCGGCGTCGATCGGAATCACCCAGTCCGCACCCTGCCGGAAAGCTTCCCGCGCCAATTCGGTAGTGATCTCTGATTGCAGGTACGGCCCGGCATCGCGGCTCCACTCGAGGCGCCTATCGGCGCTGAGTTCCTTTAAGACTCGGTCGGTGCCGTCGGTGGAACCATTGTCGACGATGAGGAATCGGTCTACTCCCAGCGAGAGGTGATGGAGGACGTTGATGCGTAGGATGTCCACCTCATTCCGAACGATCATCAGACCGAAAACCTGCATACTCACTCCATGAGGATATCCTGGATTTCTAAGGTGGAGCAGCCGGCGGATCGCCGCACCGTAGTTCGCGGCTTTTGATGGTATCGTAGTCGGTTCCACGGTAACCGGAATGCTTGACGGGTCACGGGTCTCCGTTATCATCATCTTCTATAACGCGGACAGATTCCTCTCGGAAGCGATCGACAGCGTGTTCGGCCACACCTACGAGAATTGGGAGCTTCTGCTCGTTGACGACGGCTCGACAGACCGCAGCACCGAACTCGCCAGAGAGGGCAGAGACAACAATCCCGGCAAAGTCCGCCTGCTCGAGCACGAGGGACGCCGCAACCTCGGGATGAGTGCCTCCCGCAACTTGGGTATTCGGGAGGCGCAAGCCGAATTCATCGCTTTTCTCGATGCAGACGACACGTGGCTGCCACGGAAACTGGAGCTGCAGGTGGCGGGTCTGGAGTCGCACCCGGAAGCCGCCATGGTCTACGGCCCGACCCACTATTGGTTTAGTTGGACCGGCGATCCCGAGGACCGCCAGCGGGACTTTGTGTCTCCCCTCGGGCCAGCTCCCGATACGCTGGTCAAGCCGCCTGCCCTGTTCACGATTTGCCACCCGCTGGGCGAGGCGCCGTCACCCATCCCGACCAGCCTTATGGTCCGCCGTTCCCTTCTCGAAACCATCGGTGGGTTCGAAGACTCGTTCCGAGGTTTGTACGAGGATCAAGCATTCCTGGTGAAAGTTTACCTTCATGGGACCATCTTCGTTTCCGGAGACTGCCTGACCAAGTACCGCATGCATCCGGATTCGTGTGTGTTCCGCGCGATGAGAACCGGGCAATCCAATCGTGCCCGGAAGATCTTCTTGAACTGGCTCGAAGGCTACCTGAAAACTCAGCAGGTCCAGGATGAGGCGATCTGGCGGGCGCTCGGCCAGGCGCGCCGGCTCTGCCTCTATCCGGCCCTGACCAAGTGGGTTGCATCCGGCCGTCGGTTTTTGACACGGGCACGTTACAAGTGGCTTAGAGCTACGAGATGGGCCGGAAAGCGAACTGCATTGATCGAGGCCCATCCCAATCCGATTCCGGTGTCCGGATCCTCCGCGGACCGTTTCCCGATCGGTACGACGACGTTGTCATGGACCGCCGGTTCAGAGACGGAAGTTGAGGTACATGTGGACTCGCCGGACGGACCGCTATTGAGTCGCACGGCGGGCTGCGGAACGATCACTACTGGCCTCTGGGTTTGCGACGGTAT
>JAEHDI010001189.1 GCA_016880505.1 Bryobacterales bacterium
AGCAGCAGAGGCAACGGGTGGAACTCTCGGCGCCGCGCGGCGCTATTCTCGACCGGAATGGCCAGCCGCTGGCGATGAGCCTGGCCGTGGAATCGGTGTGCATCAACCCGAGGCGGGCGCCGGAACTTTCGGTGGCTTCCGGCATTCTGGCGCCGATTCTCGGACTCGACCGCCGCGAACTGTTCGGAAGGATGACCGAGGCCGCACAGCGGGGACGCGGTTTCCTGTGGGTGAAGCGGAAGATCAGCCTCGCCGAAGCGGAGCGGCTGCGAAGCCTGGGGCTTGACTGGATCGAATTCCGCCGGGAGAGCAAACGCAGCTACCCGAAGGGAACACTGGCCGCGCACGTAATCGGAGCGGTCGACCACCAGGAACGCGGCAACACCGGCATCGAGCAGACGCTCGACGGGATCCTGCGGGGCCGGGCCGGCAAGGCGCGCGTGTTAACCGACGTGCTCCGGCGCGGCATCCTCGCTCAAATCGCGGCCGAGGCCCGGCCCGGCGGAGATGTGGTGCTGACGATTGACGAGCGCATCCAGCACGTGGCGGAGCGCGAACTGGCGAAGGCGGTTGAAGGAAACAACTGCGTCAACGGCAGTGTTGTAGTGATGAACCCCTACAACGGCGATATTCTGGCCCTGGCCAGCTACCCCGGCTTCGACCCGAACGACCCCATCAAGGCAAAGACGGACAGTGAAAGGCGCGCCAATCACGCCTTCTCGGTGCCGTTCGAACCCGGCTCGGTGTTCAAGGTGATTACGGTGTCGGCGGCGCTTGAGACGACGACGCTCCGGCCCGACACGATCATTCCGTGCGGGAACGGACGCATCAACCTGTTCGGCCGCGTGATCCGCGATCACCGCTCGTACTCGGCGCTTCCGATGGCGGACGTGCTGGCCAATTCGAGCAACATCGGAGCCATCCAGGTGGGCTTGAGAGTCGGCGAACGGCGATTGCTCGAATACGTGCGGAGGTTCGGATTCGGCAGGATGACCGGCCTGCCGCTGCCAGGGGAATCCGCGGGCATGGTGAGAGACCTCAGCGCATGGGGCAAGAGCTCCATCGGGTCCGTGGCCATGGGTCACGAGATCAGCACCACTACGGTACAGCTCGCGCGGGCCTGCTCGGCAATCGCCAACGGGGGTCTTCTGGTGAAGCCGCGGCTGGTGCTGGCAACCCGCCAACCCGACCGGAAGGCGGCGCCCGAGCCGGTCGAGCCGCCGCAGCGCATGATTCGGCCGGAGACGGCGATCACGATGCGCCAGATGATGGAGGGCGTAGTCCTGCACGGAACGGGCAAACTAGCGCGCCTGGACGGATACAGCGCCGGCGGCAAAACCGGGTCCGCGCAGATTTTCGATTTAGTGAGCAAGCGCTACACCCACCGCTATAACGCGTCGTTTCTGGGTTTTGCTCCGGTGACGAATCCTGGAGTGGTGGTGGTAGTCACGCTGAACGGCGCGTCCAAGTTCGGCGGCGCGGTGGCGGCGCCGGTGTTTCGAGAAGTGGCGACGGCCGCCCTGCGGCTTCTGGATGTGCCAAGAGATCTTCCCGACGCTCCTCCCTCTCGGGAAGATGAGCCAGTCGAATTCGACGACCTGGCTATCGCTGACCTGGGGTCCCCGGCACCCATGCTCCCGGCGCCGGGGATCCCAGACGCACACGAGAGGGTAGAGCTGTGGGGGCCGAAAGTCCCCGACTTCTATGGCAAGAGCATGCGCGTGGTGATTGCGGAATGTTCGGCGAATGGTCTGCCGGTCGAACTGATCGGCAGCGGAGTCGCCCGCGCGCAGATGCCCATGGCGGGCAGCATCCTGCCGCGTGGAGAACGGGTGAAGATTCAGTTCGCGCGGTGATCCGCGCGGAAGTCAGAAGGAAGACGGAGAATGCGGGCATAGGCCGGACGCGAAGGAAGGCGGAGGAGCGCGCCAATTCGCGGCCGGCGGACGCCGGAAGGGAGACCGGCAAGGCGCCGGCAGGGAGCATGACCCTCCAGGAGGTCCTCTCGGGAGTCCGCCTGCGGGCGGCATTGCCGCCGGAGGTGTCCCGAATCACGGTCGCAGGGCTGGAGTACGACTCCCGCCGGGTCGCAGCCGGCGAGCTGTTCTTTGCCTACCAGGGACAAAACGCGGATGGGAGGTTGTTCGCGCGGGAGGCCGTGGAGCGCGGGGCCCCGGCGGTGGTCTCCGAGTTGCCGAAGCCGGAGGATTTCACGGGTGTGTGGATTGAAGTCGAACACGGCCGCGAAGCGATGGCGCTGGCCTCGCGCAATTTCTTCGGCGCTCCGGACGAGCGGATCGTCCTGACCGGAATCACCGGCACGAACGGCAAAACAACCACCTCCTATCTGCTGGACGCGGTGCTGCGCGCGGCGGGCAAGATCACGGCTCTGGTGGGAACGATCGAATACCAAGTCGCCGGCGAGGTGCGCCGGGCGGTCAACACCACACCCGATTCGCTGGACATCGTCCGCATTCTCAGCGAGCTTGAACGCAAAGGAGGCACCCATGCCACAATGGAAGTGTCCTCCCACGCGCTGGCGTTGGGCAGGGTCTACGGAGTTCGATTCCACACCGCGGTATTCACAAATCTGACGAGGGATCACCTGGATTTTCACCGCACCATGGAGGCTTATTTCGGCGCCAAGCGCACCCTCTTCGAAGGATGCGGCGCTCCCCCGCCCCACTGGGCCGTGCTGAACGAGGACGACGAGTACGGCCGATCCATCGCGGCCGCGCCAGGCACCGAACGAATCACGTACGCCATCGATCGTGACGCCATGGTACGCGCGCGCAACATCGAGGCCGGGCTAGGCGGCCTGACGTTCGCCGTGGAGACCGGGAACCGCCGCGTGACGGTGCGCTCGCCGCTGGTCGGGCGGATTAACGTC
>JAEHDI010001190.1 GCA_016880505.1 Bryobacterales bacterium
CAGGCACGCCAGAATCGAAACGCCGCACATCGCCACCACCGTCCGGTTGCGCCCGATCCGGTCGGACAGCGTGCCCCAGCAAAGGCGTCCGGCGCCGTTAAACAGCGACATGATTCCCAGCGCGGCGCCTCCCGAGAGTGCGGCATCCTTAGCCATCTCCTGAATGAGCGGCGTCGATTCGCCGATGGCCGTCAACCCGACCGACGTGCCCAGGAAGTAGAGCAGCCACAGCACGTAAAACTGCCACGTGCGCAGCATCTCGCCCGGTCCGTAATTCTCCCGTGCCGCCGCGGATGTCGCCGGCGGGTTCCACCCTTCGGGCTTCCATCCCGGCGGCGGTACGCGGAACGCCTGAGCGGCGCCCACCACCAGCACGAAGAAGATCGCGCTCAGAATCTGAAACGTCCTCGGGATCGTCACCGCGAATCGGGCCGAATCGCTGCCGATCAGCGCCTCGAGCAGCGGGGCGAAGATCAGCGACCCGATTCCAAAGCCCATCACCGACAGGCCCACGATGAACCCGCGCCTGTCGGGAAACCACTTGATGCACGTCGCGATCGGTGTCACGTACGCGAATCCCACCCCGAGACCGCCCACCACGCCGTAGGAGAAGATCAGTCCCTGCGGTGTGTCGCCGATCTGCGATGCCAGCAGGCAGCCCAGGCCCAGCAGAATGCCGCCCGCGCTTCCCACCAGCCGCGGACCTTTCCGGTCCTGCCAGAAGCCCGCCACGACCATGCCGATCGTAAAGAACAACAGCGACCAGCGGTACGGCGCGATCGTCACTGTCTTCGGCCATCCGTGCAGTTCGGCCAGCGGCCCGCGGAACACGGCCCACGAGTAGAGAACCCCCAGACAGATCTGCATCAGCAGGCCGGCGGACGCGATCCCCCAGCGGCTCGGTAGCTGGTCGCTCACGAATCCCCTCCCGGAAGTTGGATTTCCCAAGTATAACCGTGTGGGGCCGGCCCGCGGCCGGCGGCGGCCTCTCAGGCCGCCCCGTGCGTGAGAATCTCGGTATTTCTGCCGCACTACTGCAACGTGATGCTGAAAAGACGTCGACTCCCACATCTTCATGTCATAGAGCAGCCCCTGTTCGTCACCTTCCGGCTGCACAACAGCCTTCCTCTTCATCGCACGTTTCCGGTCCCCAACCTCACTTCAGGCGAAGCCTTCGTCGCGATGGATCGCTTGCTCGACCAAGCCCGCTGGGGCCCTACTTTCCTCAAACAACCGCCCATCGCTCAACTCGTCCAGGATTCGATCCAATATGGCGCCGAGATTGGACACTACACCTTGAGTGCGTGGGTCATCATGCCCAACCATGTCCATCTCCTTCTCACGCCACTGGTCAGCGTATCGACGCTCCTCGGCTCGCTCAAAGGGTCCACCGCAAGACGAGCCAACCTGCTGCTCCATCGTAGCGGCCACCCGTTCTGGCAACACGAAAGCTATGACCATCTGGTCCGCAACGGCGATGAGTTCCGGCGCATCCAGCGGTACATTGAGACAAACCCTGTAACCGCCTGTCTCGCCGCCAGACCGGAGGAGTACGTGTGGTCCAGTGCCAGGCGGCCTGAGTGGCCGCCGCAAGCCGAGGGCTCGCCCCACGATGAGCCCCAGTGAGGCGGGCGACACCCCAGTCGCCCATCCTCGACGTATACTTACTGTTCTTCGATGCCGAGCAAAACACTCGTCGCCGTCTGCCTCACGCTCGCCGCCACTCTGCTGTCCGGAAAACGCGAAACGATTGCTGAACTGGCGGTGACCTAGCCCCGCTCAGCGGACGGCCCGACGATGAAGCCTCGCAACCTCCGACGGCTTCAACGCGCGATCGAACACCGCCACTTCATCGATTCTTCCCTCAAAGCTGCTGTCCTTGCCGGCACCTGCGCCGATCACGATCTCGCTGGTCTGCGCCGCCGGCTTCACAGCACCTGACACCTCCGGCGTCTCCGCGCCGTTCAGGTAGGCCAGCACCCGTGATCCCTCGCGAATCATCGCCACGAAGTTCCATGTTTTCAAATCGATCTGCTTGGTTCCCTCAACAATTTGTTCACCTTGTACGAAGCCCAACCGGCCCGCCCCATCGATTCTCAGAAGGTCGTTGCCTCTGCTAAACAGATCACCCGTCACCGCCCGGGCGCCGGCCGGCAGCCCGTTGTAGAACCACATCGTGACCGTGTAGCTGTTGCCACCGCCGGGCAGAGATGCCTTCATATGCCCGCCGGCAAAATGCGGCGCGCGGTTCACAGGCCCATCGCCCGAGAAGACGGGCGAATCAGGGCCTTCAAGATACAAAGCGACCCCATCCGTGTACTCACCAGTGCGGCTGTTCCCGCTCGCGTCCAGCGCTTTCCGGCCCTCGATTTCGTTGCCCCGCCAATATGCAGCCGGCTTCAGCGCGAGCACGGCTTTCGCATAGTCGCCTTGCGTATCCCGGAGCAGCCGCCGCGGCTTTCCGGAAACCTCCTCCAGCAGCCCCAGCAGCGTTTCGACGATCACCGGCTCGGCATTCGCCTCCAGCCCCGCGGTCCTCGCCGGCCACGTCGTATACCCGCCGAGCTTGTGCTGCTCCGGCGGCGGGATATACCCGTCGGCTCCGTTGGCAAGCTCGATGTTGAACGTCACCGGCAATGGACTCTGCGCTTTGATCTTCAGGCCCGTGATCCCAAACACCTCGTTCGGAAACGCTGCGATCCCGAGATCACCGATCCGCACCGCCTGCACTCGGAG
>JAEHDI010001191.1 GCA_016880505.1 Bryobacterales bacterium
AAAGTCCTTCGCGAAGCCGAGCCCGTGGCGCCCGATCTCGAGGGACCGGATCGACTTTTGGAGCGCTTCCTTGTAAGTCTTGCCGATGCTCATCACTTCGCCGACAGCGCGCATCTGCGTGCCCAGGCGGTCTTCGGCGCCTCGGAATTTCTCGAAGGCCCAGCGGGCGAACTTCACTACGACGTAGTCCCCCGAAGGGGTGTACTTGTCGAGGGTCCCGCTGCGCCAGTACGGAATCTCGTCGAGCGTCAGCCCGGAGGCCAGTTTCGCGGAGATCAGCGCGATCGGGAATCCGGTAGCCTTCGAAGCCAGCGCCGACGAGCGCGAAGTCCTCGGGTTGATCTCGATCACCACCACCCGGCCGGTCTTCGGGTCGTGAGCAAACTGCACATTCGTGCCGCCGATGACCTGGATCGCCTCGACGATGCGGTAGGACTGCTCCTGAAGTTTCCGTTGCAGCTCCTCGGAGATGGTCAGCATCGGGGCGGTGCAGAACGAATCGCCAGTGTGGACGCCCATTGCGTCCACGTTCTCGATGAAGCAGACGGTAATCATCTGGTTCTTCGAGTCGCGCACAACCTCGAGTTCCAGCTCCTCCCAGCCGAGCACGGACTCCTCGACCAGGATCTGGCCGATCAGGCTGGCGGCGATTCCGCGGCTGGCGACGATCCGTAACTCGTCGGCGTTGCGGACGTGCCCACCGCCGGTGCCGCCGAGCGTATAGGCCGGACGGATGACCACCGGATAGCCCAGCTTCTCCGCGATCCTCTCCGCTTCGTCCACGGAATACGCGGGCTCGCTGCGCGGCATCTCGATTCCCAGCCGCGCCATCGTCTCCTTGAAGGCGATCCGGTCCTCACCGCGCTCGATCGCGTCCACTTGCACCCCGATCACCTTGACGCCGTATTTCTCGAGCGTGCCATTCCGCGCCAATTCGGCGCAGAGGTTCAGGCCGGACTGGCCGCCGAGGTTCGGCAGCAGTGCGTCCGGTCGCTCCTTCTCGATGATCTGCATCATGCTCTTAACGTTGAGCGGCTCGATGTAAGTGACGTCGGCCAGGCCCGGGTCGGTCATGATCGTAGCCGGGTTCGAGTTCACCAGCACGATCTCGTAGCCTTGCGCACGCAAGGCCTTGCAGGCCTGGGTGCCGGAGTAGTCGAACTCGCATGCCTGCCCGATGACGATCGGGCCGGAGCCGATGATCATAACCTTATGAATGTCGTTTCTTCGTGGCATTGTTGGAGGTTCTCGGAAAATGGATAAAGAGATCCATATTAGCGTGGATCGAAGCTTCGGTGTCCCGTTTCAGCGGCGGGCGTACAATTGGATCAGACGGAGCCTGCTGTGCAGCAGAGCCCGATACTCAGAGGAGGTAAATATGACGAAGTTCCTTCAGGCGTTGTGTCTAAGTTTGTCCCTGTTCGCCTTTGCCGCTGCGGCCGACCAGATGACCGGCTACATTTCCGACTCGAAGTGCGGCGCGGCGCACACGGACGGTTCTGAAAAATCGGTCGCTTGCGTGAAGGCGTGCGTCAAGGGGGGCCTCGCGCCGGTGTTCGTAACCGAGGACAAGAAGGTCCTCAAGATCGACGACAAGTCGAAGGTGACGGATTTCCTCGGCAAGAAAGTGGAAGTCACTGGTTCGGTCGAGGACGACACCCTCAAGATCGACACTATCAAGGCCGCCGACTGAGTCAGGCCTTCAGAGCGGGAGGGGCTATTGGAGCTTGCCTCTCCCCTCCACTTTCCACACTTCCTCAACGCGTTCGCCTCGGATGCCGTACATCGTCTCGTGGAGATTCACCACCACGCAGACGTGATTCGGTATCATCCGCACCTGGTCGCCCACCTTGAACTTGCGCGAGCACTCGCGGATATCCACGTAGCCGTGTTCCTCGTTCATCTTGCGGAATACGGCCTCGGGATCTTCCATCAGCCGGCCGAAGCTGACTTCGTCCGAGCCCGACAGCCGGTCCGACGAAAACGTCTTCGATCCGCCGTCGATGATCATCTGCCCCGGGCGGGCAGTGGAGACGACAGTGGCGAGCACGGATGCCGCGCAGTCTTCCCAGGCGCAGGCGCCCGCCAGGACGGTGTTCTTGTCATTGAAGATATACGTGCCCGGGCGGATCTCGTTCATTCCACGTACGAGATGGGATTGGAACAGAGTGGGTGTGGAGCCGCCGCTGACAACTTGCGGATCGAACCCCTCGTGGCGGAGGTCGGAGCGGATCGACTCGACGGTCGAGCCAAGCGCCTCCATGGCCCGCAGGCCCTCGTTGCCGCTGATCCTAAGATGCCCGGGATAGAAGGCGACGCCCTCCCACATCAGTCCAGGAAGCCGGCTGATCGTCTTCACGAAATCGACGAGCGGCGTACCCGGGTCCACGCCGACGCGTCCCATGCCAACGTCCGTTTCCGCCAGAACGCCGATGCTGACTTCTCCCTCGGAAGCGGCTTCCGACAGCAGGGAGGCGCAGAGCGTGTTGTCGAGGGAGACGGTCACCCGCGTTTGCCGGGCTACCTTCATAAGCCTTTCCAGCTTCTTCCGGCCGAACACGGGGTAGGCCAGCAGGAGATCGCTCGGTTGGGCGCCCAGCATCACCTCCGCTTCGCCGACTTTCGCTATCGTGAGCCCGGTCGCGCCGAGGTCGAGCTGCCGGCGGCCGAGAGCGGGGGTCTTGTGTGTTTTGGTATGCGGGCGAAGCCTCAGGTTGTGCCGCATGACGTAATCGGCGACACGCTTCATGTTCCGCTCCATGATGCCGAGGTCGATCAGGAGCGCGGGGGTTTCAAGGTCTTGAATGTGCATGGATCAGTCGCGGAAACGCAGGGAGAGATTACCGGCAGGACCCTTGTAGTACATCTCGAGCTGCTTCGTCTTGTGTTTTCCCTCCATCAGGAAGTACAGCAGCCCCGAAACCGGTTCGGCCGTTTCTTTCATGGGAAGCACTTTGGCTTTCAACGTCGCCAGGACGGGATCGTCCTTCTCCTTGTCGGTGGTGTGGACGGATGTCTCGGTCTGAACGCTGGTGTTCCCCATAGCGGCCCCCTCGCCACCGAGGCGGCGGGGCCGCCCCATCGTCCCGCCCCACACCGGTCCGCTCTCATCCATCATCATGCCTCCCGCACCGCCGCGCGCGGAAACCACCAGCGCGCCCTTGCCGGCAATCTGGCTCGGAGCGAACGGTCCGGTCCGCTGCCCGTCCTTGTCGGAGCGAAGGATGAAGTCGTCGGGGCCGACGGCGAGGGGCTTGTCACCTTTTGGCGTAACGACAACCTCGACGATCACGATGTAGCCGCCAAGGTCGGAGCCGACCACAGCCTGGACGGCCTCCTTGCCGTTGTGCAACGTGGCCGCCACCTCGACGTTGTCGTTCGATGCGCTGCCCGTGGGGAGTTTGTCAGCCGCGGCGCACAACACCACGCTCAGCATCCCGATACAGATCGCCCTGAAAATCATTGACGACCCCCCGAGCGCATTATACGAAATTGGGGGACCCGGTAGTGAGTTGAACTGCCTGCAGCCCCTCCCAGCCTGAGAATATCCCCTGTCTCCCGCCACAACCTCGTCTAGGAGTCGTGCGCGCGGTTGCGGTGCGCGCCGCCCTGCTGCTAGATTCAAGAAAAGGGATCGCGGCGGGAACTCCGCCCGCATGCTTGCCGCGATTCACAGCCGTGAAGACGAACTTCACTGGTTGGCACTGACTTTAGTCCCGGGCCTCGGCGCCAGAAAAGCGGGACAGTTAATCGAAAGATTCCGTTCGCCGCAGGCGGTATTTCGCGCCTCGAAAACGGAACTGGAAGCTTGCGGAATCGGGGGTGCGGTGGCGCAGAGCATCTCCAGCGGCTGTTCGTTCGAGGACGCTGTCGCCCAGCAGGAGAAAATGCTGGAGACCGGGACCGTGGTAGTTCCGATCTCCGATCCGCGATTTCCCGAGAAACTTCGCGAGATCTACGATCCTCCGGTGCTGCTGTTTGTGCGTGGGAGGGTGGAACTGCTCGGTTCGCTGATGCTTGGAGTGGTAGGTACCCGCCGCCCGACGCCATACGGTGTCGCGGTGGCCGAACGGCTGGCGGCCGACCTGGCGCGGGCAGGTTTGACGATTGTGAGTGGAATGGCGCGTGGAATCGACACATCGGCCCACAAGGGAGCCCTGGCGGCCGGAGCTGACACTGTCGCGGTGCTCGGCTGCGGCGTGGACGTGGTCTATCCGTCGGAGAACCGCAAGCTGGCGGGAGACCTGGCCGTGAAGGGTCTGGTTCTCTCCGAATTTCCGATGGGCGCACCTGCGTATCCGCAGAATTTCCCTGTCCGAAACCGGATCATCAGCGGAATGAGCGCCGGGATAATGGTGGTCGAAGGCGCTCAATACAGCGGCTCGGCGATCACCGCAAGGCTGGCCATCGATCAGGGCAGGGAAGTGTTTGCCGTGCCGGGCAACGTGACATCAAAGATGAGCTGGGGGCCTAACTTGTTGATTAAACAGGGGGCAAAGCTCGTGCAGGAGTGGAACGACGTGGTGGCGGAGCTGCCGGTCGAAGAACGCCGCCGCTTGATTGCGGCGGGCCAGAGTCGCATACTGTCGGAGGGAGGAGGCAGCAGCGCTGAAAGCGGTGGCGGCCGGCAGGCGTCACTGGACCTCGGGCCTTCCGCGGAACTGGGCAAAAAGATTCTCGAGTTGCTCAAGGTGGATAGCGCCACACATTTGGATGATCTGTTGGAGCGTCTTGGAGATGGCAGCTCTTCCGAGACAATCGCCGCGCTGTTCGAGCTGGAAATGCTAGGACTGGTACGGCAACTGCCGGGAAAGAACTTTGTTAAAGTGTGGTGACGTATCCCCCGGCGGAATTTTGGATTTTGGATTATTGTTAACAAACGGAATCAACGGAATCATATGAGCAAGTCTCTCGTCATCGTCGAATCGCCGGCGAAGGCGAAAACCATCGGCAAGTACTTGGGCAAGCAGTTCACGGTCAGGGCCTCCCTTGGCCACGTCAAGGACCTGCCAAAGAAAGATCTGGCGGTGGACATCGACAGGAACTTCGAGCCCACCTACGAAATCATCGAAGGCAAGCGGAAGCTCATCGCCGAGTTGAAGCAGGCGGCCAAAGGCGTGGACGCCGTCTACCTCGCGGCCGACCCCGATCGCGAAGGAGAGGCCATCTGCTACCACTTGCAGGAGGAACTCGAACCCAAGCGGAACGGAAGCCCGCGGATCTATCGCGTGATGTTCAACGAGATCACCGCGAACGCCGTCCGGAAGGCCTTCGAGAAACCCGGTATCGTCAACCGGAACCTCGTCGACGCGCAGCAGGCCCGCCGCGTGCTTGACCGGCTGGTCGGGTACAAGATCTCTCCGCTGCTCTGGGACAAGGTCCGGCGGGGCCTGTCCGCCGGCCGGGTGCAGACCGTCGCGCTGCGGCTGATCGTCGACCGCGAACGGGAAATCCGCGCTTTCCAGAAGCAGGAATACTGGACCATCGACGCGCATCTGCTGGCCAAGAAGCCGCCCGTTCTGGTGGCGCGTCTCATGCGCCGCAATGACGAGCAGACCGAGATACCGAATCAGGCGGCAGCCGACAACCTCGTCGCCACTCTGGATGGCGCCCAATACGTCGTCAAGTCGGTCACTACGCGCGAGAAGAAGCGCAATCCGGTGCCGCCGTTCATCACGTCGACACTCCAGCAGGAAGCCGCGCGCAAGCTGCGCTTCAGCGCGAAGCGCACGATGATGATCGCCCAGCGGTTGTACGAAGGCGTGGAAATCGGTAAGGAAGGCTCGGTTGGCCTGATCACGTACATGAGGACCGATTCGACGCGTGTCTCGACCGAAGCCCTTGACGAGGTGCGGCAGTTCGTACGGCAGCGGTTCGGCGAGCCCTACATGCCGTCCGCCCCGAATGTCTACCGCAGCAAGAAGGACGCGCAGGACGCCCACGAGGCCGTCCGCCCGACATCGGTGCTCCGCTCGCCTGAGACGGTCGAAAAACACCTCG
Organism: Bryobacterales bacterium; assembly: GCA_016880505.1. Taxonomy (GTDB): domain Bacteria; phylum Acidobacteriota; class Terriglobia; order Bryobacterales; family Bryobacteraceae; genus JAEHDI01. The sequence goes on from JAEHDI010001191.1 coordinate 6,001, forward strand.
GCGAAGACGAGATGAAGCTCTACC
>JAEHDI010001192.1 GCA_016880505.1 Bryobacterales bacterium
CCGCATCATCCGCCAAGGCAAGGCGAAAGACCATAATCTCCGGCTAAGCCGGGGCGAGCGCGGCGATATGGTCCCGCACTCGGACCAACAGCGCGTGCTGGACTGCTCCGGTCAGCCGAAGGAACGTCCTGCGGGCGTGGGAGATGACTTTCCCCACCGTATTGAACAGCAAGAATCGCAGCCGCTTCGGCCGGGCGGTCCGGAGATCTCCGGGTACGGTCAACCGCTTGAGGGCGGAGAGCAGGTTGTAGGTGAGCACGTTCAACCGAAACCACGCGGCGTTCGCACCGAACTTCCCACTCGGGAGCGCGGCCGCCGCCAACTCGTTCTTGAGGACGTGATGGGTATGCTCCACCGTCCCCGCTTTCTCCCGGTGCCACTGGAGGAGAGTGAGGCCGTCGCCCTGGCGGTTAGTCACCACCGCAAAGTACCGCACGCTGCTCCCGTCGGCGAAGAGGCTCCCCTGGCGCTTCTGGACCCGGATGGCGAGGTAGCGGCGGAGGCACGGGCGGTCTTTCCGGTGATCGCCATCGTCGGGGACGTACGCGACCTCGGCCCAGGCCCGGATCGCGTCCGGTTCCTCACGCTCCACCTGCCAGGCGGTCTCGGGGAGCCGGAGGAGTTCGGCCTTGAGTTGCTCAGAGAGGTCGGCACTGATGGCGTACGCGATCTGCTGGTCCTCGCACCAGCGAAGGACGGTGGTCTCGTAGAGCGCACTATCGGCGCGGAGGCGGATCTGTGGGATCCCCGGCGGCAAGGTGGCCACGGCCTGTTCGAGCACCCGCACATTGCCGCACCCCGCCGGGACATGCCCGTCCCGGAACTGATCGGTGAGGATGACGTCCTGCTCCGCCCAGAGCACCACCACCGGCTGGTACCCCCGGGTCCCGTCGTAGGCCACGGTCGCTGCGTCCTTGTGGCTCTCGACGAGCGTCGCGTCCACGTCCAGGGTCGCGGTGTCCTCCGGCGCCCCGCGTTGGACGCCAGCCACCAGCGTGCGGTTGGCGGTGCCCAGGCCCGCCAAGGCGGCGGACTCGAGCGGGATCGCCGCCTGCGGGCCGGCCTCCCAGAGCGGCCCGCCCTCGACGTGGAAGGCCTCCAGGAAGTCCCGGACCGTGGTCGCGGCGGGCAGGGGATACCCGAGCAGCGTAGCCAAGGCCTGATCCTCGCGGAGCGTTGCGAGATCCTGGCAGCGGTCCCCGCCGCTCACCCACAACGCGATCAGGCTCTCGACGAGCTGCGCGGGCGGCAACCCCCGCTGGCGCTGCTTGACCGCAACCTGCGTATCGATCGCCTGGGCGACGCCCAACTGCCGGAACAACTCGATCACGAGGGGGACCCCCGCGCGACCGGTGACCAGGCTGGGATCGATGGCGTCATCAATCTCGAACGGCAACCGCGGCGACGAGTGTGGCATCGGTCTCCTCCTCGTTGTGTCTGCACCCGTTGGGTGAAGACAAGCAAACCCGATGCCATCTGCGGTGGCCGCCTGCACTGCGGCTTGCCGCGTAATCCGTTCGGGCGCTCAACTTCTTAGCCGGAGAACAGGGAGATGTTGCGCCGAGTTCAAACTGTCCGCTTTTGCCAAGTCAAGTTGTACTTGGGAACGTTGTCGCCTTCAGAATGCGCGTCAGAATGCGGGACGGAATGCGGACGTTGCATCCTTATGAACCTTATGATACGCGCCAGCTCGCCATGCCGCGCGGCGGCGGAGGCGATGAAAGGAGACAGGGTATGTCGTTGCTGAAGCTGAACTGGGGAATCGCCGGGCTCCTGCTCATTGTCTTCCCCAGCCTGGGCTGGGCGGGGCAGGTGCCACCGCCAAAATCCCCGTTCCTGGGCGAGTTTTTCGTCACCCGAAATGCGGACGACATCTGCGTGCCCTACACCAGGAGCCTGAACCAGTTCCGGCGCATGGACTTCAATGTCTGCGATGCGCGACTGTCGGCAAAGTTCCCCAGTTCACTCGCCCCCCATGGGAGGAGATCCCCTTTGATCTCGCTCTGGTGGAGCGGATCGTGAAGAATCCGTCGCGGAGTCCGGAAGACGCAGAAACGTGGTGGCAAGCGTGGCTCCGTGCTTCGGAGCCCTTGCGGGCGCAGGGCAAGCTGAAGCTCTGGCGGACCCAGATTGACGTTGACGGCGACGGGAAGCCAGAGACCATCCTACGGTTGGAGAATCCTTTGACAACCAAGGTATGGCAGGGCGAGAAGAGCTGGGCGATCGAAAAGAATCCCTGCGCGTACCGCGATGGCAGGCTGTACATGCTGAATTCGCCAAGTGACACCCTTAAGGAAAGATTCAATAGCA
>JAEHDI010001193.1 GCA_016880505.1 Bryobacterales bacterium
CGGTGGCCTCGATCATGCTGGACAAGTACGTTCCCCGCCCGAACACGATGGGCGATCCGGGCATGGGGATGAGCATGATGGGGGTGCCCATGGTGGTGGGCGCGGGCGTCGACTCGAACAACTATCTTGACGTTCGCAACCACCGCCACGCGCAGGATCAAGGCACCTTTCGGCTCGATCGCATCTTCAGCGGCGGCGACATCGTCTATGGCCGCTACTCCGTCAGCAAAGAGCGCGGATTCATGCCTCAGAATCTGCCGGGCTTCGGCGCCTTCCATGACAACATGTCCCAGCACGTGATCGTCTCGTGGAATCACATCCTGTCGTCCGCCGCGGTGAATACCGCGTCATTCGCGATCTCGCGCTTGGCAATGCACCGCTCGTCTGAGAATAACGAGAGCAATGACATCGTCAGTGAACTGGGGATCGAGGGCGTCGGTTTCGGCGGCAAAGGCGCGTACGGCGCCCCGTGGTTCGCCGTGCAGGGCTACTCGGGCCTCGGCGACAGCTTCGCCGCTACGCCGGCAAAAGAATGGGACGGGCTCTATGAAGGCCGCGACACTCTCTCCTGGCAGCGCGGCCGCCACGGGTTGAAGTTCGGTGTCAGCTATCGCCACTACATCTGGCCCATGTGGGGCTTCTTCCAGAATCGCGGCTTTTACCAGTTCACCAACGGCTTCACCACCCGAACGGCAAACTCAGACGGTACCGGGTCGGCCCTGGCCAGCTTCCTGCTCGGGTTGCCCGCCGTACGGCAGCGTCAAGCCGGCATTCCGAGCATGGATCTGCGCCAGTGGTATGCCGATGCATTCGCGCAAGACAGCTGGCGCGTCACTGCGAATACGACCCTCGAGATCGGGCTGCGTTACGAGTACATGAGCCCCTTGCGCGACATCGCGCGTCCGTGGAGCAACCTGATCGTCGAAAACGGCCAGCTCCACGCCGTCATCGGCGGCCAGGAGGGCCTCCCGCGTGGTCTCATGTTCGCCAATAAGAAGCGCTTCGCGCCGCGCCTCGGACTGTCTCACCACCTGCCCTCGGCGGGGATGGTCGTGCGCACCGCCTACGGCATCTTTTACACGCCGGTGAACATGAACACCTGGTGCAACCAGTTGCACAATGTCCCGCTGGTCTTTCCCGAGACCAATCAGAGCAACAACTTCATCCCGTCAATCACGACATTCAACTTCGGCCCGCCTGTGCTCGGCCGCACCGTGGTCAGCTTCGCCGGGTTCGATCCGCGCCCGCCGTCACAGTACATTCAGCAGTGGAGTGCGTCTGTGGAGAAGAGTCTCGCCGCGCAGACGATCCTCGAAGTCGGCTACCAGGGGGCGCGCGGATTTCACCTGCAGCGGGCGCATCTGATCAATAACGCGCCTCCTGGGCCGGGCCCGATCCAGCCACGTCGGCCATACCAGACCGCCAGCTTCTCCGAGGCCGCCGAGCTGCCGGACGATATCGCCGTCGCCAGCAGAACGTTTCAGGTCAGCGGAGTGAACATACTCGAGAATACGGCAAGGAGCTGGTACGACGCGGGCTACATCAACGTGCGCCGCCGCTATTCCTCGGGCCTCAGCCTGCTCGCGAACTACACGTGGTCCAAGAACCTGAGCGACGCCCCGGACTTCCGCTCTCCGATGTTCGAATCGACCGTACCCCAGGACAACAGGAACCTCCGCGCCGAGAAGGGGCCCGCCTGCGACATCCGCCATCGCTTCGCGC